>JAEYWQ010000056.1 GCA_023428885.1 Bacillota bacterium | reverse complement strand
TGAAGCAGTCACCAATATTGTGAAAAATTGTATTGAACATACCAAGGTTGGGGGAAACATAAGGGTTGAGTATGAAGAGACCAGCTTTTACACACTAATCTTAATTCAAGATGACGGAGAGGGAATTGCAAAAGAAGACCTACCTCATATCTTTGAACGTTTCTATAAAGGGAAGAATTCCAGCGCAGATAGTGTGGGAATTGGATTAGCCTTAGCGAAACAAATTATTACCTTGCAAAAAGGTGTAATCACGGTAGAGAGTAATAAAGGTGTTGGATCTTTATTTACCATAAAAATCTATCGTTAGTAATTCGATTGCTTAAGTGACAAAACTGTCACATATTATGTCACTTAAACGTCACTCTTAAACGTTATGCTTAGGATAAGACTTAAAGCTAACTGTGAAGTAGGAAACAGTTATAAAAATTGAGAGTGAGGAAGGAAGATGGAAATCTTACGTGTACAAAATTTATCCAAGATATATGGTCAAGGGGAAGCACAGGTGACTGCCCTGAACAATGTATCATTTTCAGTAGAACAGGGAGAATTCGTAGCAATTATCGGACCATCTGGATCAGGTAAATCAACTTTACTGCATATGATCGGTGGAGTAGATCGTCCAAGCAGCGGATCGGTAATGATCGATGGAACGAGTATTTATGAATTGAACGAAACTAATTTAGCTATTTTTCGTAGAAGACAAATTGGGCTTATTTATCAATTCTATAATTTGATCCCTGTATTGAATGTGGAGGAGAACATCACATTACCTATGCTATTAGATAACCGTAAGGTCAAGCCTGAGCAATTGAAAGAAGTGGTCGAGACCTTGAGGCTTTCTAGTCGGTTAAGCCATCTGCCGAATCAATTGTCAGGCGGACAACAACAGAGAGTTTCCATCGGTAGAGCTTTGATTACCAACCCAGCCATCATGCTTGCAGATGAACCAACCGGTAACTTGGATCGAAAAACTGGGAATGAGATTATGGAATTATTAAAGTTATCCAATCAGAAATTCAATCAAACCTTGATTGTAATTACTCATGATGAGAGTATTGCCTTGCAGGCAGATCGAGTAATTACCATTGAAGATGGAATGATTACAAAGAATGAAGTGATTCGTGGCAAAGCCTCCTTAAAGGCAAGCTCCATTCCTCAAGTAGGCTATACAGCCAATACGTGGAGGTAGCCCACATGAATATCATCAATAAATTAACTAGAAAGCATATGTTTACAAATCGTAAACGAACCTTGGTTACCATTCTTGGAATCATTATTTCCGTGGCTATGTTTACGGCAGTGACCACCGGAAAGGAATCTGTTATGAATTTCTTTCAAATGCTGGAGATGGAGTCATCAGGATATTGGCATGTGGAATATCAGAATGTGACAAAAGAGCAGTCAGAACAAATTGCACAGGATAAGAATGCCAAAAATCTTTCCTTGTCAAAAGAATTGGGCTATAGCTTATTTACAGATTCTAACGATCAAGATAGGCCCTATTTATATTTTAAAGCCTTGGATGCGAATGGCTTTGATATGATGAATGTGGAGTTAGAAAGTGGCCGCTTACCTGAAAATGGAAATGAAATCCTAATATCAAAACGGATTCAGAAATATTCTAATAAAAGCTATGAGATCGGGGATAGTCTGGATGTAGAACTAGGACAGCGTTACGTATATAAGGAAGACGGAGAAAAAATTAGCTTAAATCAAAACTATTGGTTAGATACCAATGATGAGGGAGAAGTCATTGAACAGTGGGAAAGTAATGGAATTAAGCGTAGTATGACCATCGTTGGAATTATGGAGGAACCTAATTTTGATTATGGAATTGGCTTGACAGTAATTAGCGGTTTGGATGAGAATAGCACAAGTTATTCTGCCAAGGTTTTTCTAGAGAAAGTAGACAATGACATCTATCAGGATGCCGCGAACATGGTAAAAGAGTTATCCCTTGAAGAGGTTGGATTTAATAGTGGTTTACTAAAATATTACGGTGTATCCGTAGATGATTCCTACAATCGTATGTTTGTAAATATAGAAATTATACTGATTATAATTATTATGATTGGCTCAATTTCCTTAATTTATAATTCTTTTGCTATTTCCATTTCAGAACGAACCAAGCAATTTGGAATGTTAAGCAGCGTTGGTACAACCAAGAGACAAAAGATGTATGCGGTGCTATATGAAGGTTTTTTATGTGGTTGCATTAGTATACCAATCGGTATCTTAGCTGGATTATTTGGAATTGGGGTTACCTTCTGGGCAATCAATCCGATGTTTAAGAATGTCTTTGAGATTTCAACATCCCTTGAAATGGTCATATCTGAGAAAGCAATTATAATTGCTGCCATTGTATCAGCAATTACTATTCTAATTTCTGCTTATTTGCCAGCTAGAAGAGCATCCAGGATATCACCAATGGAAGCAATCCGCCAGCAAAAAGATATAAAGGTATCGCCTAGAAGTATAAGGACAAGTAAATGGAACCGCAAAATCTTTGGCTTAGAAGGGGACTTGGCTTTAAAGAATCTAAAACGTAATAAAAAAAGATATCGTGTGATCGTGTTTTCTCTTGGAATTAGCATTGTTTTATTTATTAGTGTTAGTGCATATACCCATTACTTATCGGCAGCAGTGAAACTTACAAGTGATACCAATGTTACAGATGTGGAGATTCGAAATCTATCTTATGAGGAAGTACAAACTGTATTACCTTCGATTAGAAATTTAGACAGCTTAAGTGATATCTCAGTGTTATATAAATTCTTCGTGGATTATGAATTGTCAGAGGATGATAGCATGTTGTATGCAACGAAGGAGTGGATAGAACTTCCGGAAAAGAATAATATTCAGCTGGATTGGAGAATCACTGCCTTGGATGACGATGCATTTGCACAATATTTACAGGAGAGTCAGATCCAATTATCAGAGAATTCCGATGCCATTCCAGCTATCATAGTTAATCGCCAAAGAGATGCTGAGCAGTATACCATCACTGACTTCATACCGATGAAAATTAAGTCTGATACACTTCTAACAGTGAATGCTCAAACCTATGATGGTGCAGTAACCAAAGCTACCGTTGACTTTCATGTGATTGGAGTAACAGAGCGACCACCTCTTGGAATAAATTACGTAGCAAGTTATGATATGGTCACGGTTATCATTCCAGAAGCTAGAATGCAAGAGCTTTCAAGACTCCAGGAGAATGCTGGAAGCTTAGTTGCATATTCAATCATAACTAGTAATACTAGTGCATCAGAAAAGGTTTCAGATCAAATTGCAGAAATTTTGGATCGTGAGATTCCAAAACATCAGGCATTCATCACAAACAGAGCGGCCAATGCAATTCGATCCGAGCAGATGATGACCCTGTTTAATATCTTTGCTTATGGATTCATCGTTTTAATTTCCTTAATCAGCGTAGCAAATATATGTAATACAATTGCAACGAGTTTTGCTGTTCGAAGGAGTGAGTTCGCCGTATTAAAAAGTGTAGGAATGACACCAGGAGCTTTTAAGAAGATGATTGTATTTGAAAGCCTTCTATATGGAATCAAAGCACTTACGTTTGGATTGCCTCTTGGTATGGTGTTTAATTACCTGATCTATAAGTCTGTGAGTAATAATTTTTCAACGGATTATGCAATCCCTTATATGACATATGCAGTAGCGGTAATAAGTGTATTCCTTGTAGTAGGAATTGCGATGATGTATTCAACCACAAAGACTAGAAAAGATAATATTATTGATGGGTTAAAATCAGAGATCATCTAGCTGATACTTATCAAGAGTTAATCTTAGTTGAGTAGTGTACAAAGGGGATATCTGG
>JAEYWQ010000023.1 GCA_023428885.1 Bacillota bacterium | reverse complement strand
GTTCCTACTAGATGGGACGAGATGTGGGAATTAGGAGAAAAGGCAAAAGCAGAGGGAATTGCATTGTTTGCATACCCAACAGCAGGCTATTTTGATGCTTTCTTCTATGCACTTTTGAATGAAGTTGGGGGCGCAGACTTCTTTGAGAAGGCTACTACTTATACAGAAGGTATCTGGGATACAGCAGAAGCTAACCAGGCATTTGACATTGTTGAGAAGTTAGCTTCTTATACAGAAAAATCTGTTCCATCCAATGCAAATAACGATAACTATTTGAAAAACCAACAGTTAATTTTAGATAATAAGGCATTATTTATGCCAAATGGTACTTGGGTTGTAGATGAAATGAAGGACGCTCCTCGTGCAGAAGGCTTTGAATGGGGATTTACAGCACTTCCAGCAGTTAGCGAAGGTGGAGATGCATATTCTTATACCTGGTTTGAACAATTATGGGTTCCAGCAGCTGCTGAACACAAAGATGCAGCAAAACAATTCGTTGCTTATATGTATTCCGATGAAGCTGCACAGATTTTCGCAGCATCTGGAGCAATTCAGCCAATCATTGGCTTTGCTGACAAGTTAGAAGGTGACAGCAAGATGTTCTACAGTATCTATGACAATGGTGCAAAAGCTGCTTTAGGAAACTTTGCAGCAACAGAACCAGTAGAAGGTGTGAACTTTGCTGATACAGTATTTGGAACAGTTAACTCCTTAGTAAGTGGAGATAAATCAAAAGCTGAATGGATTGACTTAATTAAGAAAGACAGTGACCTGCTTCGTGCTGCATTAAAAAAATAACTACAGACCTAAGCGTTACAGTACCTGATAGGCAAATATAAACGGTGAGTAGTAACATTGCTCACCGTTTTTTAAACAGGAGAAAGTTATGAAAAATAAAGGAAAATCAATATTTATATTCTTATGTGTAGCGCCGGCAGTTATTCTGTTTACCATCTTCATGATCATACCAACAATAAACATTTTTAAAATGTCACTTTACAAATGGGGTGGATATTCGCCGAACAAAACCTTTGTAGGACTTAGTAACTTCAAAAAACTTGTACAGGACATGAAGTTTATCCAATCATTTGAGAATACTATATTGCTGATTGTTATTGTCAGTGTAGTTACCATAGCGATTGCACTTATATTTGCGGCAATATTGACCAGAGAAAAGATTGTAGGACAGAATTTTTTCCGCATTATTTTTTATATCCCTAATATTTTATCCATTGTAATTATCAGTGCAATCTTTGGCGCAATCCTGGATTCTAAGAATGGATTGATCAACAGTTTGTTATCCTTATTTCGGGATAAAGGAAGTGAACCAATTTATTGGTTAGGAGATCAGAAAATCGTTATCTTTTCTATTGCAATGGCTATGATATGGCAAGCCATCGGTTATTACATGGTTATGTATATGGCAAGTATGGCAAGTGTTCCTGAGAGTGTATATGAAAGCGCCAATCTGGAAGGTGCCAGCCGGACACGCCAATTCTTTAGTCTGACCATTCCACTGATTTGGAGTAATATAAGAACGACCTTAACATTCTTTATTATAAGTAGTATTAATCTTAGCTTTATGCTTGTAAAAGCGATGACGAGTGGTGGACCAGATGGTAGTACAGAGGTGTTTTTAAGCTATATGTATAAACAGGCCTATACAAATTCCAGCTACGGTTATGGTATGGCAATTGGTGTTGTAGTATTCTTGTTCTCATTTGCTTTAAGTGGAATTGTGAACCTGATTACAAAACGCGAAGTAGTAGAATTGTAGGAGGGTGAACACATGCGAAAACATCCATTAAAGAAAAGTATCATCTATCTTATCTTAGGCTTATTAGCAATCTCAATTATTGTACCTGTAGTATGGGTATTTGTAGCTTCGATTAAGCAGAATAATGAATTTTACGGCAGCCCATGGAAACTTCCAGAGAGCTTTTATTTCCAAAACTTTAAAGATGCCTGGAGTAATGCTCATATGGGCGAATATATGCTGAATAGCGTTATTGTTACAGCGGTAGCACTTGCTATTCTTTTAGTGGTTGCCTTGCCTGCAGCCTATTGCCTTAGCAGATTTAAATTCAGACTGCGTAAAATACTAAATCTTCTTTTTATGGCAGGTCTATTTATCAATGTAAACTATATTGTAGTTCCAATCTTTTTAATGTTTATTGATGCGGATAAGTTACTGAAGAGTATAGGACTCTCTCCGATTTTTTTGAATAATATTTATGTCCTAGCACTTGTTTATGCTGCAACCGCACTTCCATTTACCATTTACTTATTATCTGGCTATTTTGTTACGATACCAAGGACTTACGAGGAAGCAGCTTATATTGATGGCTGTGGGTATTTAAAAACCATGATAAGAGTAATCTTACCGATGGCCAGACCTAGTATTATTACCGTAATCCTGTTCAATTTCTTATCCTTCTGGAATGAGTACATTATTGCTATTACAATGCTTACAGATCCAAAGGGTGCAAAGACCCTTCCGGTTGGGTTAATGAACCTGATGAAAGCGCAGAATGCTGCTGCTCAATATGGTCGTATGTATGCAGGTCTCGTTCTGGTTATGTTACCTACTCTGATTCTGTATATTATAGTTCAAAAGAAACTGACACAGGGTATGACACTTGGTGGCTTGAAAGAATAGGTTGCGGATGCCTAAGATCTTAGGGCTTAATCAGATTGGAGAATAGTTTGAAATAAATTAATTTTCAAATTGTCAAGGAAAGGCATGGTTCATGATATGGAATATACGAAGAAGAAGCTGACAGTGATTCTAACATGTATATGTTTAATTGTATGTGTGGGTTTGGTTATTATCGGGCATGAAAGCGTAAGTTATCAAGGCTTAAGCATTATGCTTGCAGGTTTATGCGGAATACTGTTATTGCTATATCTTTATAATAGAAAATTCAAGTAACTATAGCATATGAAGTAAGTGCTATGGTGAATGAAAAATCCTGAGAATGAATGCAAGCACTCATTTTCAGTCTTGGAGGCAAAATATGAAAACGAATACTATGTTAACCGGAAGGGTCACAATACCAACTGACATTGATGTTGTTCCGGAAACAATTGAGTTATTAAAGAAATGGGGTGCGGATGCAATCCGTGATTGTGATGGTACTGATTATCCAGAGGAGTTAAAAAGTGTACAAGCCAAAGTATACAGTACTTATTACACAACCCGTAAGGACAATGAATGGGCAAAAGCACATCCAGAAGAAGTTCAGCAGTGCTACATTATGACATCTTTTTACACTGCCACAGAGAAAACTCTACATATCCCTTTATTAAAAGGGATAGCAGATGATCTCATGAAGGTGAATGATTACGATGATAAGGCACGTTGGTGGGAAGTGGTTGACAGGAGCACTGGTTTGGTTATCCCTACAAAAGATTGGGACTATGAGAAAGAATCAGGCGAAGTCATAATTAATAATTGCAGTTTGTATCACAATTATACCGTTAGCTTTCTTGCATACCTGATCTGGGATCCAGTTCATATGTATAATGCGGTGACCAATGATTGGAAGGATGTGGAGCATCAGATTACCTTTGATGTAAGGCAACCAAAAACAAGAGCTTATTCCATGCTGCGTCTTCGTAAGTTTATTGAAGAACATCCATATGTTGATGTGATCAGATACACTACATTTTTCCATCAATTTACCCTAATCTTTGATGAAATGATGCGGGAAAAATATGTTGATTGGTATGGATACTCTGCTTCTGTATCTCCTTATATCCTGGAGCAGTTTGAGAAAGAGGTGGGTTATAAATTTCGTCCAGAATTTATCATAGATCAGGGCTATTATAATAATCAGTACCGTATTCCAAGCAAAGAGTTTAAAGATTTCCAAGCATTTCAGAGACGTGAAGTGGCAAAATTAGCAAAAGAAATGGTAGATATCACCCATGAGTATGGTAAAGAAGCCATGATGTTTCTTGGGGACCACTGGATTGGAACAGAACCCTTCATGGAAGAGTTTAAAACCATCGGTCTGGACGCTGTAGTAGGAAGTGTTGGTAATGGTAGTACTCTTCGATTAATTAGTGATATACCAGGAGTAAAATATACCGAAGGAAGATTCCTTCCATATTTCTTCCCTGATACTTTTTATGAAGGTGGAGACCCAGTGAAGGAAGCAAAAGTAAACTGGGTTACTGCAAGACGCGCAATCTTAAGAAAGCCGATTGATAGAATTGGTTACGGTGGTTACTTAAAACTTGCTTGTCAATTCCCAGAGTTCATTGACTATGTGGAAGACGTATGTAATGAATTCCGAGAGTTGTATAAGAACATACAAGGTACGACCCCTTATTGTATCAAACACGTAGCTGTGCTAAACAGCTGGGGCAAGATGCGTGCTTGGGGAGCTCATATGGTACATCATTCGCTTTATCAAAAGCAAAATTATTCTTATGCAGGAGTGGTTGAAGCATTAAGTGGAATGCCATTCGAAGTATCTTTTATCAGCTTTGATGATATCAGAAATGATAAAGACCTCCTAAAGAAGATCGACGTGATTATTAATGTAGGAGATGGCGATACTGCTCATACCGGTGGAGACATTTGGGAGGATGCCCAGATCTCTAGTGCGATTCGTCAGTTTGTATATGAGGGTGGTGGCATTATTGGTATTGGGGAACCGACAGGACACCAGTATCAGGGACGTTATATTCAGCTGGCAAACGTATTCGGGGTAGAAAAGGAAACAGGCTTTACCCTAAATTATGATAAATACAACTGGGATGCAGTTAATAGCCACTTTATCACGAAAGATTGCCAAGGAGAAGTTGATTTTGGCGAAGGCAAGAAGAACATGTATGCTTTCGAAGGTACTAGCATTCTGGTTCAGAAAGACAAAGAAGTTCAGATGGCGGTCAACGATTTTGGCAAGGGTAGAAGTGTGTATATCAGCGGCCTACCATATAGCTTTGAAAATGCCAGAGTACTGTATCGCAGTATTCTTTGGAGTACCCATGATGAAGAGAACCTAAATAAATGGTACTCCAGTAATTATAATGTAGAAGTACATGCCTATGTGAAAAATCATAAATATTGTATTGTTAATAACACCTATGAAGCGCAAAAAACAACCATTTACCAAGGGGATTCCAGTAGCTTTGAAATAGAATTAAAAGCGAATGAGATCATATGGTATGAGATATAGTGGTACGGGGACAGAGGAGTCCCTCCCCTTGACAGATATGATTTCTCACGTACACAGGTGATAAAAACAAGAAGCCACTTTGTGTGCCAAGATCAAACACAAAACCCATGTGTTTGTCTTTGTCACACAAAGTGGCTACTTTTTTTCAACAGTGTACTTAGAGTAAAACTAATATTTAAGCTAGATGATTGGGGGTATCAATGAAAGTTAAAGATTGCATCTATTTAGCTTTAATTATCTTTTTTGTCTATGGAGTTCTAACGATTCTTGGAATTGGATGCCCTATTAAATATTTGACTGGCATTTCATGTGCCGGTTGTGGTATGACAAGAGCTTGGCGATGTGTTTTGAAATTGGATTTTGCAAGAGCTTTTTCTTATCACCCTTTATTATTTTAATTAAGAACACTAATGCTATGGCATTAGCATATAATGCGCAGTTATATTCCCGTAGGTACTAATTCTATTGCCTTTGTAATAAGTAAGCCTTGAAACCAATGGTTTCAAGGCTTTTCGTAATTTTGTCTATGGATTTCAGAAGATTATACACTATTTAACCTATGTTACCCAGTTTATAATGAAGATGGTGGTGAATTAGTACTATGGATAAGGAATGGGGTGGCTGTTGAATGAGAAAAATATCAAGTAAAATTATTATGGCGATTGTATTATGTGTCAGTGTATCAACAATCATGGTAGGTATAATTTCTGCATATTCTGCAAAAAAAGAAATTATTGAACAAACCAACAGAAACATGAAGGCATTATCATCGCAATATGCAAATCAAATGGATGCGACATTTGCAAAGTATGAAGGTGTATCTGAAGTAATAGGAACCTATATTAGTGCTACCTATCAGGTTAGTTGGCTCAAAGGAATAGAAATGAGTGTTTCCTACTATAGAGAGATTGAAAGCTACATTGAAGCGATTTGTAGACAGTATCCTGAATTATTAAGTATTTATACTTACATGAATCCGGAAAAGCTGAAGTCATTGCAGGGAACCCGTTATGAAAAAGGTATTAAGGTTGAATATGATCCTTATGATGAATACACTGCATATAAAAATAATGAGGAACAGTGGCAGTGGTTTCATGATGTTGAGCAGAGTGGAAAACCTATGTGGTCAGATTCCAAAGTAAACCCAACAACGGGGGAAGAATATATTAGCTACTATTATCCAGTTTATATAGAGGAGCAACTGGTTGCTATTACAGGTGTGGATATTCCTTTTCAACATTTTATTGATTTAGTTGATAATATTCAATTATACGAGACTGGAGGTGCTCTTTTACTCAATGCTGATCGTGAAATTATGGTTGATAAGAAGAATGCCAGAGGGGAAAGTCTTAGTAACATAGGTTATTATGAACTAGAAGAAGCATTGCATCTACAGGATAATGGATTTCTTGAAATGGAAATCAAAGATAGTGATGAATGTTTTGTAGGATATGAAAACCTTAAAAATTCATTTGTGTTTGCTGTTTATGCCCCACAGAATGAGGTACTAGCAGTAGCAAACCAATCAGTAGAGATGATTATCATGGTTATTATTCTTGGACTCATCATATCTGTTATGCTAGCGATAGGGATAGGAGTCAGCATATCAAAACCAATTAAAGTAGTAAGTAAAGATCTAAAGCTAGTAGGGAAGGGGGACTTTACTGGCCATGGTTTTATGAAATATCTAAAAAAGAAGGATGAAACAGGAGAGCTAGCAAGAGCCATAAAAGAGATGCAGAACACCATGAAAGAAATGATTGGTATGGTGAAAGCAGAGAGTGAAAGGATTGGGGACTCTGCCACGGAACTCAATGATTCCGTCGTTAAATTAGCTGACAAGGCCTCAGGAATTTCTGCGGTATCAGAAGAAATAGCAGCGGGAATGGAAGAAACTGCAAGTACGGCGGATTTACTAAGTAATAGCTCCACAAGAATGCAGTCCTTTGCACAGGACATGAAGGAAAAAAGTAAATCAGGAAATGAAACATCTGCTGAAATTGCGAAAAGAGCTGTGGAGCTTATTCAGGAATCGCAAAATTCTGTGGGTGCGTTTGAAGAATGGACCTTGCAGGCTCAAGTTAGATTAGAGGAAGTAATTGAGGAATCAAAGCAAGTAGAGGACATCAAAGAATTAACGAAAGCAATTATGAAGATAGCGACAGAAACAAATCTGTTATCTTTAAATGCATCGATAGAAGCAGCAAGAGCTGGTGAGTTCGGAAAAGGCTTTGCAGTTGTTGCGCAAGAGATTCGTTTACTTGCAGAAAATTCTCAGCATACAGCAAAAAATATTCAGGAAATTACTACGAATGTTGTGGATATCGTAAGGAAATTAAATGAGTATGCAAAAGAGGTTCTTGGCTATACCAATACTCATGTAATGCAGAGTTTAAATAGTTTAATTGGAGCTAGTAAGCAATACTTAACCGATGCAGGAGCCATAGAAACTTTAATCAGTGAGTTTCACTTAATTTCAAATCATATATCAGAGGAAGCTAAGGTTCTAAATGAAGCTTTCTATCATCTTAAGAGTGCAACGGCTGAAGGAGCACAAGGAAGCAATGAGTTATCTAAGAGTGCGGAAGATGTACTAGTAAATTCCAACTCTGTAAGTGAACAATCCAATCAATTAACAGAAGTTTCACAGGAATTAAGGGACATGACACTAAAGTTTCAGGTTTAAGCAAAATCCTAATTAATATATGGATATCAATATTATGGTAATTTTGGTATAATATTGATATCCATATTAATTTAGGAGAGTTATATGAGCCCAAAGAAGAAAATAGCAAACAATATTGTACAAGAATTGATCTATAAGGAATTTATAAATCGTGAATATACGAT
>JAEYWQ010000303.1 GCA_023428885.1 Bacillota bacterium | reverse complement strand
AATGTACCCCATAAGTAACTATACTTTCTGCTTTTGCATTTTGTGCGCATCGCGTAGTGGTAACTATGAAGGTGCTTCAATGTTACCCAATTAGTAACTATCAATTTTGTTAAATATTTATACTATCTAAGAACTACAATTCCGTATGGTGGTAAGGTAATTGCATCTCCCTCAAGCTTTGGTTGCTCTACCCTTGTGGTCAATGCTGCCTCAATCCCCTCATAACCATATTCTTCTTTGGATAAGGTAATTGTACTTTCCTCTGGATTAATATTCATTAATATAATAATACTCTGATCTTGATAAGTTTTCTTAAGGGCTGTAATATTCTTATCTAAGCCCTCAATCACTTCAATCTCCCCGCGTGAAATTTCTGGATTTTGGTTTCGGATCCGAATCGCTCTTTTATAATAACTTAAGATGGATGATGCATCCTGTTCTTGTACGTCCACTGGTTCAAAGATCTGTACTTGCTTTTCCATATTCGGTGGTCCGCTAGTAATTCCAGCCAAATCAGTGGTTGACCAATTCATAGGAGCACGCTTATTTTCATCTCGTCCGGTGCCGCTCATCCCGATTTCTTCTCCATAATAGATAAAGCTACTACCATTCATCATCAGGTTAATGCCACCCATGAGCTTGGTTAGGTCCGTGTCCCCTCCCACAAAAGAAATGGCTCTATTATTATCATGGTTTGAAATAAAGCTGGCATCAATATAGTTCTCATTCCTTGTCTTAAAGATATCCTGGACTTGCTTCATATTTTGAGCCAGGTTATATCCTACTTTACCATTTCCAGCATTTCTTACACTGCTTGCAATCTTGCCCTCAGAATCACCAAATGCATAATTAAAAACACTATCAATACCGCTTTCATAGTAAGAAGCAATGGTTCCAAAGGAATCCCACACTTCTGCAACCATATAAGCATCTGCTTTTACACTTTTTACATAAGTTTGAAACCAAGAAAGAACTTCATTATTTTTGGTATGAGCAGCACTAAAGTACTCTTTTGCTGCATCAAGACGGAAACCGCTAACTCCAAGGTCAAGCCAGAATTTAGCGATGTTCTCGAACTCTCTTCTTACAGCTTCATTATTTAGATTTAAATCCGGCATAAAATCTACAAAGACGCCTTCATAATACCAATCTGTATTGTCCACCTTGTGATATGTTCCCTTGGAAGACATATCTTTGGCAAAATTATAGTAGTCTACATATTTACATTCCGCTAGATCTGGTTCCTGACCTTCTTCTAAGCTACGCAAATAAGTAACTGCTTCTTGGAACCATGGATGAGAATTCGAGCTATGATTAAATACAAGGTCTATAATCACTTTAATGCCTCTTTTATCACACTCATCTACTAACCTTTTAAAATCATCCAAAGTTCCATAAGACTTATCGATATCATAATAATCCTTTACATCATATTTATGATAAGAATTCGACGGCATAATTGGCATAAACCAGATTCCTGTAATCCCTAAATCAGTATCCGTACTCGGATCATTGTCATTCAGATAATCGAGCTTAGAAATCACTCCATTGATATCACCGATTCCATCCCCATTGCTATCACAAAAGGTATACAAAAAGATCTCATAAAATGTTCGGTAATTATCGTCAAGTTTAGTAATTTCTTTGTTTGGCATAGGTGGATACTCCTGAGGCATAACCGTCGGTGTTGTTGCTTCCGGATCAGCTTTATCAGTTGGTATCACTATGGTTTCTTGTGAAGGTTTCGCATTATTCTGTAATGAGTCTTGTTTACTACATGCACTAAAACTACCAAGTACTAACGTGAATATTAGCCCAAAACAACATACTCTCTTTAAGTATTTCACCTATGTCACCCCCAGACTAGCCCTTCACAGATCCTGATAGACCATTCACGTAGTACTTTTGCGTGAAGACGAATAACAAGGCAATTGGAATAGATACACATACAGCACCAGCCGCAAATCTTGTAAACCAGGTCTGTATATATTCTTTCTGTAACATTGTCCATAAGCCTACAGCTACGGTGTAATTTTCATATTTATCTCCCATAATAACTCTAGCGAAGATAAAATCAACCCAAGGTGCCATGAAAGAGGTTAATATGGTATAAACAATAATTGGCTTACTTAAAGGCATTGTTATTTTTGTGAATACCTTCCATCTGGTAGCACCGTCAATTCGTGCAGCTTCATCAATAGCTTTTGGTATGGTATCAAAGAAACCCTTTGCAATATAATAACTTAATCCAGCACCTCCTGAGTACACCATGATTAATGCAATCAGGGATTGTGTAATACCTAAGCCCTTTAAGATATAGTAGACAGCAATCATGGACATAAAGCCTGGGAACATATTTAAGATTAATCCCACATTCATCAATGATTTTCTACCCTGAAATCTTGTTCTTGAAAATGCATAGGACATGAATAATACAAAGAAAGTTGAAATTATACAGGAGCAAATTGCAACTGTTAAAGTATTCCTGAACCAACGTACAAAGAAGAACTGTCTTGTGTCTGTAAATAATCTGATATAATTATCTAATGTGAATCCCTTTGGGATGAGATATGACATATATGGTAATTGCTCTACTCTAAAGGATGTCATAATTATCCATAAAATTGGGAATATCCAAATCAAGGAGAGAATTGTTAAAATAATATATACGAGGACATTTGTCATGCGTTTTTTTCGCTTCATAGAGTGTAATCTTGCCATTATTGGAATCCCTCCTCATCTTTATATGATTTGGTATTTCGGAAAGTGATCAAGGATACGACAGCACTTATAATGAATACCAAAATACCGATAACTGATGCGTAAGAATAGTCAAAACTATTAACTGTCAGTTTATACAGCCAAGTAACCAATAGATCTGTATGACCTCCCTGATAGAAGTCCAAAGTAATCGGATTACCACCGGTCAATAAGAATATGACATTAAAGTTATTTAGATTTCCAACGAACTGTGTAATCAAATAAGGAGTGGTAACAAATAACATATATGGCATTGTAATCTTAAAGAAGATACGCACGTTACTAGCACCATCTATCTTAGCAGATTCATATAATTCTTCCGGTATGTTTTGTAAAATACCTGTTGTTATTAACATTGTGTATGGAACACCAACCCACAAGTTAACGACAATAACAGTAACTTTCGCCCAGATAGGGTCGACTAAGAAAGGAAGGGATTCATCAATCAATCCCAGGTTTTGGAGAATTATGTTAATTGCACCGTTTTCTGCAAGCATACTCGAGATTACTAATAAGGATACAAACTGTGGAATAGCGATGGACATAACAAAGATTGTTCTCCATAGCTTTTTAAGTTTGGTTCCCTTACGATTGATTAATAATGCTAAAATAATACCAAAAAAGTAATTTAAAAAGGTTGCAAAGACTGCCCATACAATGGTCCAAGTTAAAATTGGCCAAAAAGTCTTACCAATAATAGATCCAGTGTCTAACATAGTAGCAAAGTTTCTAAGTCCAACCCATGTAAATAGATTTCCTGGTGGTTGATGCTTTCCATCAAAATTGGTAAAAGCAATGGAAATCATGAAGAATAATGGTAAAATATTAAAAATCAAAATTCCAAGACATGGAAATAATAATAATGTTTTATGAATCTTACTATCAAAGTAAGCTTTTACATCCTCAATAAAGTTAGGAATTGATTTCCTTTCTTCTTTTCGTTTCTGCACTTCCAATGCTGATTTCAGATTGGAATACCATATGGTTGCAAAACCCACGATGACAAAGATAGCTACCACTGCCGCTAATAATAACAACATGGAATTATCACCTTGTTGTTTTACTGGAAGCTTCGTTGTTGGGTCTATATACATACCTTGTGACACTTCACCCAAGTCATCAAAATGTGATAATGCAGTTATACCAAATACATAAAGATACATAATAAAGCCAAATTCACTGAATAAAAAGATTAGGCCTTTCATGAATTGCTTTCTTGCAATATTGGACAAGCCCATAATGACAAACGACAATCGTGTAAACACATCTCCTTGTTTGAATATTGTTCCAATTTGTCGGAATGGATTTGGTTTGCGCACTTTGCTGACACTAGTTGTTTCACTGCGATTCCGTTTCATTCGAACTCTTCCTCCTTCATTTTTCTATATTTCGTACCTTTTATGTAACTTGGCATCCAATGAAATCTTTTGCTATTGATTTCTAGTCCAAGAACAGATACAAAGGCACTAAATAGATTATATCACTCAAACAAGCTGAGTCAACAGACTGCCTCACTTGTTAACATAAAATGTCTGCCTGACAGGCACTTTCGCGCCTAAGTGGGCAACGTTGCAACACCTCACCGCGAGGTGTGAATCATGGCATGTAGTACCTTTTAATCATAAGTACAAGATGAGTCAGCAAGCTGCCTCACTTTTCATGAATGAAAATGGTGCTGCTGCAAAGTATGTCATTACTTATACAGCAGCACCTTTTATCATAAATAATATTAGTTTGTTAATGCTGTTAAAACGTTAGCTACAAATGCATCTAATTGAGCTTGCATATTATCTTTTGTGATTTCTCCATTGTAGATACCTGCGCCAAAGCCCTGAGCTGGTGTCCAGTAGTTAGCCATCTGAGAGATTGTTGACTGGAACTGAGTATGAGCTGACTGTAAGCTAAGTGCTGCAACTGCAACGTTAGAAGCTACTTCTGGATCATTTACTAAAGAAGAAACTGTAGGTGCAATGCTTCTTGCAATGAAACGATCTTTCTGGCATTCTTCACCACCAAGATAAACTGCTAAAGCTTGAGCAGCTTCCATAGCTTCTGGGTTAGTGTTCATGTTAACACCAATGTATTTGTAATCTGCGAAAGATTTCATTTGGCTATCAACACCGTTGATATTGATAGTAGGAAGTTTTGTAGCTGCATAGTTATCACCAAGAGCATTCTTTACGTTCTCTGCATTCCAAGTACCAGAACACCAAGCACCTAATTTACCTTCTGTAAAAGCATTGATAGCGTTAGCACCGTTATCTGTTTCTTCTAAGAATTTCTTATTAGTTACTAAGTCTACAAGGTAGTTACCAACTGCAAGACCATTTTCATTGTTGAAAGTGAACTCTGTTGCATTCTGACCATCAGCGCCGAATAAAGAACAACCAGCTGCGAAGAAGAATGCTGCGTTATACCAACCATTGTCGATATCGAATGCAAAGTTATATGCGTCTTCGCCTAAATCTTTTGCCATCATAGTATCAAGAGATTTTACTTCGTCTTCAGTATACTTGCTCTTATCATAGTACATAAACCATGAGTTTGGAGTAAATGGTACTGCATATAAGAAATTATCAAAAGTTGCTGCTGAGATAGAACCAGCTCCAGCACCACCGTTAGCTGCGATTACTTCTTCAGCACCAATTGTGATAGGTGCTAAGATTCCATTCTCTACTAAGAAAGAAGTTTGGTCAGATGCGAACATAAATACGTCAGCACCAGCTGTTGCATCTTTTGTAAGCTCTGCTTTTGCATCAGCCTCAGATACTGCACCGTATGTAAATGTAATATCCCATTCTGGGTGAGCTTCCGCAAATCTTTCACACATAAATGCTAATAAGCTTTCGCCATATCCTTCATAAGAAGTTTGTTCTTCCTGTGGACCCCAAACTTTTAATGTAATTGCCTTAGCCTCTGGTGTTGTTTCAGGCGCTTTAGTCGCCTCAGTAGAACCAGCATCTGCAGCTTTTGTTGGAGTTGTTGCATTGGCGCCACTATCCTTAGTTTCAGCCTTTCCACAAGCTGTTAAAGAACCAGCTAAAAGAACAAGTGACAACATCATTGCTCCTAACTTTCTTGCTTTTCTCATTGATATTACCTCCCGAATTATAATTTCCTCACTAGTTTTCGCAAGTTTTCGAAAACTGTAACTTTATTGTACTTAATTTTCGCCAACTTGTCAATACATTCTTTAAAAGTTATTAGTAAAATTTCATAAAGGAATTTTATGAAAATGTTGGAATAGTATACAGCTAATATAGTAATTAATCAAATATATACAATCTTTGCGCAATTTATTACTAAAATTAACGAATAAATTTCGAAACTTTACAGATTGGTAAAAATAAGATATAATACTAAATAAATATTTTCGAAAATAGTAATTATTTAGAATCGGAGGAGCAAATGGCTACAATTAAGGATATAGCAGCAAAATTAGGGGTTTCAATTAGTACCGTCAGCAAGGGCTTACATGCTGCAAGTGATATTAGCGAGGAGATGCGTCAGCAAGTTCTGGATGCTGCGATCTCTTTAGGCTATGTAGTGAAGGATAAAAAGACAAATGAACATCATAAGGTCTGTATTATGGTAGAAAATATGGATTACGCGAATATTAATCAATTCGGTTATGAGCTCATTACTGGATTTCGTCTCATGGCTCAGGAACAACAATACCAAGTAGATGTAATTCCAATGGATGTTTATACGCAAAATAAGCAATCTTATGATACTTATATGATTCAGAATTCTTACAGTGGTGCATTCTTCTTAGGATTTGAGATGACAGATACTTATCTTGGTCAGCTTACCCATACCAACATCCCAACCGTATTATTTGATAATTATGTTTTAAATCCAAACGTGGCTTATATCGGAACTGACAATACGAATGGTGGTAAGGCTTTGGTTTCTCATCTTGTTCAAAATGGTCATAAAAATATAGCTATTCTGAATGGTTCTCAAAATAGCTATATCTCGAATCTACGTTGTAACATTATTATGAATGAGTTAAAAGAACATGGGATTACAGTCCCACCATCTATGTTAGGATATGGTGTAAGTTTTCTACCTGAAACCATTAGTAGCTTTATCCCTCAATTCGTACAAGAAGGAGCAACTGCTATTGTCTGTGCCAGTGACTTAATTGCCGCAACCACAATTAATGAACTTCATAAGATGGGACTAAGAGTTCCTGATGATATCAGTGTTACCGGCTTTGATGACCTGCCAATAGCAAAGTACTTAGCACCTCCACTCACAACAATCCGCCAGGAACGTTTTATCCTTGGCAAGAGCGCTTTTACCTTGTTAAGTCAGTTAATCAGTGGCCAGAAAATCAGTACCTTACTATACCAATCTGAACTCGTGATCAGAGAAAGTAGTGGTAGGGCAAAAAAAGTTAATTAGGATAAGCCAGCCCAGCCTTGCTTGTCATAAATTAGAGTCTTTTTAAAATCTCAGCTTTCTTAGCTGTATATTCTGATTCTGTAATTAATGATTTTTCGTAGAGTTCCTTAAGGTGTACTAAACGTTCCTCAACCTCAGATTCTGTATAAAAGTTTCTTAGGTCAACATCAGTTAACTCCTCATCGATCTCAATTGTCTGGGCGGAGACACCATGTTTGGTAAAAGCATTCATACCTGTCGTAATGGTAATTAAGATAGCAAATATAGTCCAAACATATCCAAACGTACCCGCCCTTGGAATCACTACAAAAAGTCCGATACAACAGAATATACAGCCTGCAATAAAGCCAATCGTTGATTGAAATTTACCAGGTCGTACCTTAATAATTTTACTCATGGTCATTCCTCCATTCCTATCTCTATATAGTCAAGAATCCTTTACAAGTATTTCACTTCTTTATATTTCCATTATATAAAAGAATATATACAAACGCAATAGGACATGAGACGCTCTTATAAGAGCTTTTCATATGCTATGCGTTCCATTCCGGATCGAGCCAAGTAGATTACCCCACAATATTCATATCCATATTTGACGCATAGGTGTTGCATCAACTGATTACCTCGATGCGTATCAATCCGAATACTTCTCATATGATTCTGAATGGCTACCTGCTCTGCCAGGAAGAACATACGAAGAGACAATCCTTTGCCACGATAATCACCCCGTATAGCCGTTCTGTGAATGGTAAGATAGCTAGAATTGTTGCTTTTCCACTCTCCTTCATAGATGGTTTGATAGCTTTCTTCCTCATTAAGATTTAAAGCCATAAACCCTATGATTTCCTTATCCTGTGTAAATACATAACTTTTATGAGAAAGGATATCTTCCCTAATCGTAGCTTCGTCCGGGAAACCATCCTGCCATTGATCAATCCCTTGTTCCTTTAAATAATCCTTCGCATCCCTAATAACCCCTATAATTTGATCTAAGTCTTCTAACTCTGCTAGTCTTTCTTGCATCTTATGTTCCTTTCTTATCTTCTAAAAATACTTGGGTAAATGGTTGAAACTGTATCGAGATCGTATTTTCAATCTGTTGAGTATCTTTTACTGTAATCTCAATCGCCACAACTTTGTGTCCAGCTTTATCATATAACACTTGAGCCAATGCTTCAACATTAGATTTTTGTAAATTAATAATTCCCATATAATTTAGATACTGCAAATAAGCTTCTAATGTGATATCCCCAATCGTTTCACTACAAATCTCCATTCCATTACAAAGTACAGAATAGAAAAAGCTCTTATTATTCGCTGCCTTATTTTCCACAACTGAAACTTGCACCTTTTTTTGATGAAGTTTTTCGATATATGGCAACACAAAAACAGCAACAGTTTCTTCTTGCATTTTTTTCTTATATAATTCACCAACCAATGGAACTCCATCCTTAAGGATGCCCTGGGCCAAACCGATTAACTGTATATTATAATGCATCGACGGCTGATAATTACATTCAGGAAATGGATAAAAAGCCTGAATATAATTCCTTATAGCTTGCTTACTTTCAGTTCTATGTACACGTTCTTCTATTTTGAATTCATTCTCATAACTCTGTGTTTGTATTGATGCGATGAAACAATCCTTAGGCTGTGTATGAAATTTCACCCTTGCAACGGATTCAAACACTGAAGTAAAGTTCTTTAGTATTTCTTTTTCTGTATCATAAGAAATGGAGAAGATAACATGTTCAAACATTTCTATGTATTCTTCATCAATCAGTATATCATAAAAATAACGAGCGACATGATAAGAGGAATGACCATAATTAATACCAAATGCACCAATGATTAAATTACGATACATATTTCTGGCAGCCAGCATCAGTAATTTACGAATTCTTTCTTTCATCACCGTTTCAATTTCAGAAACTTTTACTGTCTGTTCTTTTACATTTTTATGATCTACACAAGCAACGGAAAGGACGGATACAGGATAGGGATGATCCACTAATTCCATATAGGAGTTACGAAACACTGCTACTTTAGGTGAAAGCAACATAAAGTCAGAATTCAGTTTAGATTTATAGTATTCATGATATAGATACATCTGACTTGCTTTTTGAGAGCTTAAGCTCAAATATAAACTACTTGCTCGGCATAAGCGCTCTTCTGCATCATCTAGACCAACCATAAATCCACCCCCAGGGTAGAAGGCATTGGAACAGTTTAGGATCAATGGATTAAAATATTCCTTTGCTACTTCAAAACCTTCCATCTGGCAAACGATAATCTCATGATCTTCCGGTGGATAGAATTGCTTTTTCATATACTCATCATCATCTTTTAATATCTCGCAAAGACGGTCAGGGGAATACACTTCTACTGCTTCATATTCATAAACACCAGTAGATAGTCTAAGGTCGACTTTCCTTCCATTCACCCTATAATAGCCCTTGGAAAGGATATCTTTCGTTTCTTTTGCAATCTTTTGGTAGCCTAATCTGACCTCTTTACTCAAAGAGTTTGCAAAAGTAAAATCCTCCACCTTAGCTCACCTACTTTGCTCTATATACTTCATCATATGTCATACCTAA
>JAEYWQ010000245.1 GCA_023428885.1 Bacillota bacterium | reverse complement strand
GATTGAGGCCATCAATTGTTTTTTCCATAGTTGGTATAATTTATGATCATAAACGATATAAAAAATTTTTCAAGTAAAGAGCAAACTTTCAATAAGGAGGTATTTTTATGGTACGATCGATGATGCAAGCTTATGTTACTAGAAGTGATGAGGCATTAGAACTTTATCTAAAAGCCTTTGATGCCACCCTACTCTGTAGCTACCCCAATACTGATGGAACGTTATTTCATTCGGAACTTGATATAGAGGGTGAAATCTTAGCAGTAGCAGAACGAAATTCAGAATATGCCATAGTCAATAAGGAGATGATTACAGGTAATGTCATGCAGTTTTGCTTACATTATGGAGAGGGGAATGAAGATAAGGTGAGGAAAGCATATGAGATGCTAAAAACCGATGCTAAAATTTTGATGCCGCTTGCACCTTGTGAGTTCAGCCCTCTAATGACAGATCTCATTGATAAATATGGTATTAGATGGTGTTTGTTTGTATAGAAATAAATAATTGAAGATTTGATCTCATTATGACATTTATATCATGGTATTACTACGCATGTAGTTGGAGGGTTACAAAAGATGAAGAATAGAAGGTTGTTTACAAGATTATATATTGCATTAGCTTTCCTGTTCTTAGCAGGATGTGATATAAATCGAAAAGAAATTATGACCCAGGATCCGATTGCATCGGGTCAGGAGCTTAGTATTTATGTTGCTACAGATATTCATTACTTGTCGAAAAAAATAATCGATGATGGATTAGCATTTCAAACCTATTATACGAAAGGCGATGGGAAACAGCTGAATTATGTAGAAGAAATTGTGGATTCCTTTCTGTATGAGACAGCAAATAACAAACCTAACATCTTAATTCTCAGTGGTGATTTGACGAGTAATGGTGAAAAGGATAGCCATATAGATTTGGCATCCAAACTCACTAAATTAGAAGATACATCGAATACCCGTATATTTGTCATACCAGGCAACCATGATATACAAAATCCCTGGGCTAGAGGCTTTCTAGGGGAAAAGCAATATGTGACCGAAGGTATAAGTAGTAAAGAGTTTGCTAAGATATATCAGGATTTTGGATATGACGAAGCAATTTCAAGGGATGATTCTTCTTTAAGTTATCTGGTTGCACCATCTGAGGATATTTGGTTATTAATGCTGGATACATGCGTCTATAAAAATAATTATAAATATGGTTCTCCGGCTGCATATGGTCAAATCGAAGATAAAACCTTCGAGTGGATTCGTGAGTGCAGTGAGATGGCTAAGAATAAGAATGCAAAAATCGTTACAGTGATGCATCATAATTTATTGAGACACAACTTGGTATTGAATTATGGATATACACTAGATAACTATGAAGAAGCAATCAAGGTACTCAAAGAATGTGGAATTAATCTGGTATTAAGTGGGCACATTCATGCGCAGGATATCAAATCTGATAAAGATGAAATGAATCCTATCTACGATATTGTAACAAGCTCTCTACTAGTACATCCTGTGCAATATGGCAAACTAACTTATTTGCCTAAACATGGGTTTGAATATAACACAGCTCAGGTTGATGTAGAAGGATGGGCAAATAAGAATGGTATAAGCGATGAAAACCTGCTGAACTTTAGAGAGTATAATCAGAATTTCTTTTCCAGTTCTTCATCTCGTAGGGCCTATAACAGATTAACAGAGACAGGACTCTATTCTGAAGAAGAAATCAAGCTTATGATAGAGACAATGAACCTGCTAAATCTTAATTATTTTGCGGGAACCATTCATTCAGCAAGAGATGAAATTATCAAAACAAAAGGATATCAACTTTGGGAAAAAGCAGTGGAACCAGAGTCTCTAAAAGATTATATCCGTAGTATGATGCACGATTCTGGGATAGAAAGTGATGCCTTGTATTTACCTGAGTAAGGATTAGGGCTCCTTTAGAATATTCGCTTAAAAGGCTTGAGGAGAAAAATAAAGGGAGCTAGGATAATTATGAAAGAACATGAATTTGAAGAAATACAGAGGAAAATCACAAATTATAAACATACATCAATGACATATACAGACTATAAGGATATTTGTGATTATGAGTTTATCTGCAATACAGATCAGCTAATCTTATTATGTGGATATAATCATACCGCTCAAGAATTTGAATATCATTGGGCTGCTAATGCCGCTAAGGATATTATTAATTTAATTGAGAAAGATCAATGTATCATAACTTTTATTCCACATCCATGGATAAAAACATTTGAAAGCTCAGGATTTTATATTAGAGCTGTGTGGCATGATTATTTCAAGCATTCACTTTCGGACATACATAATGAGCTTAGTGATGCAATAGTATTGAAAGATACCGAGTGCAAAGAGGCAGCCATGGTTACCAGGTCCTGTAGAGATAAAAGCCGTGGATTTACTGGGGAGACTGAAGAATTTATCAAATTCTGGTTAAGTGACTGTGATGAAAATTATCGTAACAGTATAATATTTGTAGAGAAAAATGACCTAGGGGAGATTGTAGGACTTGTTTGCACTGCGACCTATGGACATGACAGTGAGAAAGGGCCTATTGTCTGGATACGTGAGGTATGTGTACGACCAGAATATCAAAATAGAGGTATAGCTAGAAAGCTCATTAAGCAGGCTTTATCCCATGGAAAAATGCAGGGTGCAACAAGAGCTTTTTTAGCTGCTGATGAGATGAACGAAAATGCAATCCACCTGTATAAAAGTTTAGGATTTGAGCCAAGTACCGAGGAAAGTCAGATTGATATGATGAAAACAGTGGGCTAGCTAGGAAACAAGATTGGTAAGAAAGCTTACCATATGAAACACTTATTTATGTATTTAAGGAGGTGATCTAAATGAGTATCATTGATATCATCAACTCCAGACGTAGCTATCGCGGAAAATATAAACCTATTCCTGTTCCCAGAGAGGATTTGATTACAATTATGCAAGCAGGATTGGAGGCACCATCTGCTTGCAACAAACAGACAACGAGTTTAATTGCGGTAGATGATCAAGAAATATTAATGAAATTACATAGCGTAATAAATCCTCCAGTAGGAGAAACAGCACCAGCTATCATATGTGTTTTGACAAAAAGAATCAACGCATATCGAGATAAATGTTTTGCAGTTCAGGACTATTCAGCAGCTATTGAGAATATGCTACTGGTTATCGTGGGACTAGGTTACCAGAGCTGCTGGTATGAAGGGCACATCACAGATGATGACAGAATCGGGTATCAAATGGCACAAATATTAAATGTTCCTGATGATTATGAATTAATTTGTTTCCTTCCAGTCGGGATTCCTGAAACCAAAGTTATACAGCCTAAGAAACGACCTTTCGAAGACAGAGCGTGGTTTAACTCCTTTCCAATTGAGAAAATTGAAGCTAAAGAAACTAGTAATTATGAAAACTGTGAGATTACATAATATTGAATAAGATTACCATATCATATGTGAAATTAATTGGAGGACAATATGATCAGAGAACAGGATATCACAGAAGTACTAAAAAATGAGCTAGAAGCTCTGCCTTATGTCTATGCCTTTTGGTTAGAGGGTTCCTTCGCCATGGGTTATGCTGACGAATATTCTGATATCGATTACTGGATTGATGTTGAGGATAATCATGTAAAAGAAGTTATTGAGCATGTTGAAACAGCACTAAGAAAATTGGGTGAATTGGATGAGCGAGATGAAACAGGGAATCAACATCCGAAGCTTGGGCAGATTGTATATCACATTAAGGGTTCTAACCCATACTTGGTTTTAGATTTTAATTGGCAGCTCCACTCAAGAGACAGAAATGAGTATCACTATATTAAGAATGATATCGTGGAAGGAGCTTTGGTTATCTTTGATAAGGATAATGTGGTTCGATTTGAGGATGCTGATGATCTAGAAATTATCAAGAATATAGAAAATTGTAGACAGGAATGTGATTATAGATATAGTCAACACAACAGAGTAAGAAAGTATATTCATAGAGGTGTGTTCGCAGAGAGCTATGCATAT
>JAEYWQ010000225.1 GCA_023428885.1 Bacillota bacterium | reverse complement strand
ATCCTGATTCTTTCGCTTAAAATCCTCTTTTCTACTATCAAAGCTCTTTTGTATCGGTTTATTACTCTTTGCCTCATTCTTTTTTAAGTTAGCTTTTCCATTGGATGATGTACTACTTGATTCCTTCGTACTAGTACTTTTTTGAAGTTTTGCAAGTGACTTTTCAAATAACTTCTGATCTAGCTCATCAAACTTATCTCTATTCGAATTCTTTTTCATTTTTCCTCCATATTCTAAAATGCAACTATGTAGTACAAGTATATAAGTTTACTAGTAAAACCTATTTGCAAAAAACATTCTATTTTATTATAACGTTAGACGTAGATATCTATCTAAGAATATTAATTATGAGCGCTTACTCACAATCCATAATATCATTACCGTAAGTTGGAATTAATAGTCATCTTTCCTATATGATTCATAGCATATTATAACAGAAGTTGTTCATTCTGTAAAATGTGGTAAAGATAAAAGCTGAGGAAGAGCCTATAAATTGAAAAAATAAACCCCAATTTAGAATTAATGAATTGGAGTTTATCTTTTAATAAAAGACTCGCTAAAATTATCGATTCATATTCCTGAGAACTTACTACATCTCTTTAGCCATATACTCTATGGCCCAATCTTCCATGCTATTAATAATCGGTACAAGCTTTTCCCCTTGCTCTGATAAGCTATACTCTACTCTTAAAGGTACTTCGCTATAGGCTTTTCTCAATACAATCTTATCTCTCTCAAGTTCTCGTAGATGTTGTGTAAGCATTTTCTGAGTAAGACTTGGATCATCAAATGCTTTTTTAAGCTCCCCAAATCTCATGGTTCCATATTTTCCAAGAAACCATATAATTGACATCTTCCATTTACCAAACATAATACGTTGTGTTAGTAGAAGTGGGCATTCTTCTTCTGCGAGTGATATTTCATTCATTCTTATCACCACCTATACATTATAAAACATTACAAACAAGGTTTAGAAACAAGAAACTAGTTACTTTTATGTAAGTATACCACAATTAAGTGCCTAATTGCAAAATATTGCTAGCATAATATATCATATCAATATAAATTTTATTTTATGTTCAACAGCTTGATTCCTTAGAACATAATGATTGGAGGTCTATAATATGAATAAAGTCAAACTAGGAAAATCAGATCTGATCGTATCTGAGTTGGGACTTGGATGTATTAATTTCGGATCACATACAGATGAAAAAACTTCCTTCGAACTGATGGATACCTACTATGAAAATGGAGGGAATTTTTTTGACAGCTCAAATAACTACATATTTTGGGATGGATTTACGGGGAGTGAAAGTGAAAAAACTATAGGTAAATGGTTTAAGCAGAACGGAAAGAGAAAAGACATTATCCTGGCAACAAAAATGGGGGCACTTCCCAAGGATCAGAGCTCAATCGATTTCTCAAATATGCAGGGATTGGCAAGAAAAACTATTATTGAATCAGTAGAACGATCTCTCATTAATTTAAATACAGACTATATTGACTTACTCTATCTTCATGTTGACGATTATAGCACTCCCCAGGAAGAAACATTAGAAACCCTTGATGAGATAGTAAAGAAGGGCTTGATAAAGGAAATCGGATGTAGCAATTTCAGAACATGGCGTGTTGAAAGTGCAAGAAATGTTTGCTGTAAATATGGTTACAAGTTCTTCTGTGCAATACAGCAACGATACAGTTATTTATCCCCTTGTTTGGATGCTGATTTCTTTCCACAAGTGACAGCAGATAAAGGACTTGAAGAATATATTAATTTTTATAAAGATATCACAATGGTTGCACATACTCCTTTACTTTATGGTTTATATACCAAAAATGGAATCATCGATCAGGAAGCTTATGACACACATTATAATAGAGCAAAGTTAAATAAACTATTGAAAGAAGAAGATCAGCCGATTCCTTGGGTTTTGAAATATATAAGCAAACAGTTTGGTGGATGTGTTGTATTGTCAACTACCTCGAACAAAGAACATTTGCTGAATAATATGAAATATTTTGATTAGGAATTAACCTATAACTTAGTATCATATTCGCTCACTCTGTCATAATCCTTGCATTTTCATAATAAAATAAAAGAAAACGGTAAACTTTATGCCTATCCATGTTGTGAAACCCAACGATACCATTAATTCGATTGCCAGGGAATATGGCGTGTCTGCTCAACGTCTTATGTTTGATAATGAAATCTATGATCCAACCAAGCTTGTTATTGGTCAGGCCCTCCTTGTCCTCCTTCCAACCAAGATTCATCTTGTAAAAGAAAATGAAACTCTTTACTCGATTGCGCGTGAATATCAGGTTGATGTCATAAGCCTTGTACGTAACAATCCATTTGTCCTTCAACAACCTACGCTCAATGCTGGTGATACAATTGTCATTCAGTACGAAGGAACAAAATCTCGTTCGGTTACTACCAATGGCTATGTCTATCCATATGTCAGCTTTGATGTTTTAGAGCAAACCTTACCTTACTTGACGACTCTGTGTATCTTTTCCTATGGATTTACAGTAGGTGGAGATTTAATACCGATTGATGATGAAGAAATCATTGAGATTACACGTAAGAACGGTGTGGATCCGATCTTAGTTTTAACACCATTAGGACCTGATGGAAACTTTGATAATAATCTCGTTACTGCCATTGCCCAAAGTACCGCTGTCCAGGATAAATTAATTGCTCAGCTTTTACAGACAGTAACAGCTAAAAATTACGCTGGTGTGGATGTGGACTTTGAATTTATCCAAAAAGAGGATGGGCCAGGTTATATCAACTTTGTTCGTAAGTTGCGTGAACAGATGAATGCCCAAGGTTATGTTGTATCAGTTGCTCTCGCTCCAAAAACTAGCGCAGATATGCCAGGATTACTCTACGAAGGAATGGATTATGCAGCTCTAGGAGAAGCAGCGAATAAGGTGCTTCTCATGACATACGAATGGGGCTACACATCAGGACACGGAAGTCACGGGTGATAAACTCTTTGCACTAATCGACAGATAATGTTATAATCTTCCATATAAATATATGGAGGGGCTTATGACAAACGAAACTTATAGAATGCTAGAACAAGCTAAAATTATTCGTTCCTACAAGTGTAAGAAAGAGGAGTATGAAGCAGCGGATGAGG
>JAEYWQ010000187.1 GCA_023428885.1 Bacillota bacterium | reverse complement strand
GGAATATCCTTCTTGCGAGCTGCTCCATAAGCTGCCTGTGCCATTGGTGTTGCAATACCACAGATCAAATCCACATCCTTAGCAATAAAATTATCAACAATCTGTCCAGCGATCGCACCGTCGGCTTGAGAATTTTCATAATAGACGGTTAAGTTATCCCCTTCCACAAAACCTGCTTGCCTTAACCCTTCTAAGAAGCCGTTACGGCAATTATCTAAGGAGCCATGCTCTGCAAACTGTCCAATACCAATTTTCTTTGCAAGCTCACCACTTGCACTTGTTTTAGTTTCTTTCGTCCCACACCCTGTAAACACCATACCTACAACTGCTGCCATTGTCATTACTGATACTAATTTCTTTCCTAATTTTCTCATCTTTCCACCAAACCTTTCTTAAAATATGCACCTATGGTGCTTAATAGTTTGATTGTTAAATGACGGACTTTTGATTTCCGCGACAATATTCCCTCCCCGGTCGTGTGCATCTTAGCACGCAGTGCTTTCTATTGCATAGAAATTTTAAAATTTCCTATGCAATAAAAAAATCCCAAGCAAAATAAATTTTGCTTGAGACGAATAATTATTATCCGCGGTACCACTCAAATTGACCTATGTCCACTTTGTCATATACAATCATATACGCCATCCTTATAACGGTGATGGATTCCGTCTGACTCTACTATGAATTCGAATCAGCCCTCAAAAGCCCATTCAGCAAAAGATTCCATATCGCATTCCCACCATCTGCGACTCTCTGTAACTTCCTACTTAAGCTTACTCTTCTTTCTCAACGGTTTGTTTTATGAATATGTTGATATCATAATACCATGTTATTCATTTGTCAACAAAATATTTCCTATATTTATTCATAAATTATTTGATTCAAAAATAATAACCTTTTCCTTATGAAGCTCCACTCCAAAGAATTCATCGTAGATAAAGTCTAATACATCTTTGATCCCCTGATCGCTTGGAGCATTTCTCAACGGAAGGTACAATAATTTCATATCAATTCCAAACAAGGACACACGAAGAGACGTGTCTTGTAATCCGTTCTTTTTATAAAATTCCAAACGCTTTTGACATATCTCTACTTCTTCGCTTGTATTAGCACTCTTCCCACTTTCCACTTCAAAGATAATACTGTCAAACTCCATTAACTCTTCTTTCATAAGGGTTAAGAATCGACTTCCATAGCCCTTTCCTCGAGACTTAGCACTAACAGCCAGATAATCAATCAAGATATCCCGATATCCCTCCACACGCATAAAGAATGCATAAGCCACCATTTCACCTTCATCAAACAACCCATAGCAAAGGTATAAACCTCGTTGCATTAATGAAGTAAGCACCGATAAGGGTTTTAACTCCTCTGGCGGGAAATCTAATATTAGCCTCTCCTCATATACTTTAACTAGCTCATCTAACTCAAGCCTTTTCATCTCCAACAAACTCATACTTTTCTCCTGTGAACTAAGATAGACTCTCTTGCAGCGAATAATCATACAGCTTTTTATAGATTCCATTGAGGGAAAGTAACTCCTGGTGAGTTCCTTTTTCTCTTAACCTGCCCTTATGCATAACAATAATCTGGTCTGCATGCTGTATCGTTGATAGGCGGTGAGCAACCATAATCGTTGTTCGCCCCTTCATCAGTGTAGCTAGGGCTTCCTGAATCAAACTTTCGGTATCCGTATCAATGTTGGCAGTTGCCTCGTCCATTACCAAGATCTTTGGATCATAAGCCAAGGTTCGTGCAAAGGATAATAACTGACGCTGTCCAGCAGAAAATGTAGCTCCGCGCTCTGTAACCGGCTCCTCATAAGCATGAGGTAACTTATCAATAAAATAGCTTGCATTTACATACTTAGCTGACTGTTCAATCATTTTCCTTGTAATATCATCGTTTCGTAAACGAATGTTACTAGCAATATCACCTGTAAATAAGAAAACATCCTGTTGAACCTGTCCTATAGCACCACGTAGCTGGTTCAGATCCAAGTGCTTGATATCAACTCCATCGATTAGAATACGGCCCTTTTGAATGTCATAATATCGACCTATCAAGTTAAGAATCGATGATTTTCCTGCACCTGTAGCTCCTACAAAGGCAACACTTTGTCCAGGTTCCATCACAAAACTAACATCCTTAAGAATCCAGTTCTCCCCCTCATAGGCAAACCAAACATGATCAAATTCAATACGACCTTGAATACCTTCAATTCTCTGAGCTTGTTCTGGATCTTTTACTATAATTTCTTCATCCAATATGGTAAATATCTTCTCTGCCGAAGCCATCGCAGATTGTAAGCTACCAAATTGTTCTGCCAACTCCTGAATTGGTTCAAAGAAGGAAGAAATGTATTGAATCAGTGTATATAAGGTACCAACCGTAATCACCCCTTTTAACACAGAGTCACTACCTGTTGCAATGATAATTACTAATGCAATCACAGATAAGGCATAGGTCAATGGACGAAAGATTGCAAATACCAACATTTCACGATTATTGGCATAGTACAATTCCTCACTCTTTCCCTTGAATTCATCATTCTTTTCATGTTCTCTGGCAAATACCTGGATCAATTTCATCCCTGAAAGATGCTCTGATAGATAGGTATTCAGTGCAGTAAGCTTAGTTCTTGCAATTCGATAAGTTGCTCTAGAAACCTTTTTAAAGGCCCAGGTTAGGGCAATGATAAAAGGTAATACAAGAAAGGAGTATAAGGCAATCTTAACATTAATGGTTAACATCACGATTGCTAGCCCAATAATCTTAACTATATTTTTCAATAGCTTTACCAAGATATTAGCATACATCTCATGAAGTGCCTCCACGTCATTGGTTACCCTGGTCACGATCTTACCAACTGGTGTTATATCAAAGAAGCGTAAGGATAATTTATGAATATGCTCAAAAACCTCCTGACGGATACTATATATAATTTTCTGTCCAGCTAACTGTAATATCCAAGTCTGCAACATATTGCAAACAAAGCTTCCACATAATACAATAACATAAATCATTGCTGTTGCTCTAATCTTACTAAAATCACTCTCTTCGGCAAACAAGTCAATTACTTGTCCTAGCAATGCTGGACGTAATAATTCAAGCCCTGTAATTGCAAGTACTAAAACAAATGCAAAGGCAAACCAATGCCAATATGGTAATGCATATCTCATCAAACGGAAGAAGACATTTCCATGAATTGATTTTTCATATTCAATTTCTTTACGACTCATATGCCCTCCTATTGCTGATTTTCAAGCTGTTTTTCTAATTGTTGTTTCTCATAGAGATTTGCATAATGCCCCTTTGCTTCTAAAAGTTCTTGATGAGTGCCGTACTCAATGCACTTTCCTTCTTCTAATACAAGAATATGGTCCGCATTCTGAATGGTTGATATGCGGTGAGCTATGATGATGGTTGTTTTTCCTTCACGATCCTGCTTTAGATTCTTAAGAATTGTTTCTTCCGTGCTGGTATCAACTGCTGATAAAGCATCATCTAAAATTAGCACCGGTGCTTCCTTCATTAAGGCTCTCGCAATGGAACTTCTCTGTTTTTGTCCTCCCGACACGGTAACACCACGTTCTCCTACCATGGTAGCATATTGTTTTGGAAACTCCATGATGTTATCGTGGATACAAGCTGTAATTGCTGCCTGTTTTACTGCATTAAGATCCTGATAGGCTTCATCCACTTTACTTTCTCTGGATGAAAAATCATGCTCATGATGGGCTTCTTCCAACTCTTTTTTCGTCGGGAAAAGATGGTACTTTTTCTTTTCATATCGGATATCCATTAGTTTTCTAACACCAAATGCAATGTTCGTCTGTATGGTATCAGAGAACAAGAAATTATCTTGCATTACATAAGCGATTTGTTCCCGCAACACAGAAAGTGGATACTCTTTAATCTCATGACCATCAATGTATATCATTCCATCCTCGGTATCATATAAACGCACCAATAAATTAGCCAAGGTTGTTTTTCCACTGCCCGTTGGTCCTAGGATTGCTAGGCTTTCTCCTGCTTCTATCTGTACGCTCACCTGGTCAAGAACCTGATTTAGCTCCTGTTTCTTTCCCGCTTTGGCTACTTGTTCTTCTTGCTGTACTTCTTGTCTTCTTCCATATGTAAAACACAAATTCTTTAATTCGATCTTACCCTTTATTTCCTTTAACTCAGGCTTTATACTAGGAGAATCAATAATTTCTGCTTCCTGATCAAATATCTTCTTAATTCGTTTCGTTGATGCTAATCCTTGTGAAATAAAGGTAATACTCTCTCCCATAGCTAACATTGGCCATACTAACATAAGGATATATTGATTAAAGGCAACGAATTTACCTGGCGTAATAGCCCCCTCTAGAACTAATTTTCCTCCATAAAGAATAGCAACCACCGATGAAAGTCCGATCAAAAAATCAAGTAATGGCATAATAATTGCCTGCAACTTTACCACACGAAGATTTTTGTCCTGATTATTACGATTTGCTAGAGCAAATGCTATTACTTCTTTTTGTTCCTGTACAAATGCTTTGATTACACGAATTCCAGAGATGCTCTCCTGAACCTGATCTGTCATCTCAGAGAATGCTGTTTGCTTCTCACGAAAGCGCCTCTCTATGGATCTTCCATAGAAAATTCCACCGATTAAGATAAACGCCATAGGGATGCAGGCTAATAAGGTAAGTTCAAAATTAACAGATACCACCATCTTCACAATAACCATAATAGTCATAATAACAGCATCAAAACTGGTGATAACTGCTGGACCAATTGACATACGAATGGCATTCAAATCACTTGTAAAATGAGCCATCAAATCACCTGTTTTATTTTCGTTATAATAATTCATGGATAACTTGGTCAGATGTTGAAACATATCATTTCTCAACTCATGTTCTACATGTCTTGCAGAACCAAAGATAAAAAATCGCCACAAAAACCGTCCAATAGCCATGCCAAATCCAACTAACAAGATTAAGCCGATGACCTGCAAAACCCCATCCGAATCCATGGTCTTCTGATCTAAACCATCTGTAATTCTTCCGGTATATTCCGGTATCAATAACCCTAATAAGTCCACAACAAATAATGTTACTAATCCCAGTAGATATCTCCATCGATACTTCCATATATATTTTCGTATCATTTTACTCGTCCCTTTCATAAAGCATAAGATTTATGGTACACGATTATAGAAAAAATATCAAGCGTCTCAATTTGATAATTTACATAAAACCCTTAGTATGATAAACTAGTACACAATTTTAGATTGACAGACAGAAAGGAAAATAATATGCAAGCGATAACTATTGATCCGAACTTTTATAGCAGTGCACCGGATGGAAGAGACCGCCTAGATAAAGAGATGAAAACCTATGAACTCTTAGATCGTTTATCCATTCCATACCTTCGATTAGATCATGGTGTCACTGCAACCGTAGAATCCTGCCTTGAAGTTGAGAGGATGTTTGGAATCGATATCTGTAAAAATTTATTTCTCTGCAATCCTCAAAAAAACAATTTCTATCTCTTAATGATGCCTGGTAGAAAAAAACTCAAGACCTCTGACTTGTCGAAGCAGTTAAATACCTCTCGTTTATCCTTTGCAGCTGAGGCCTATATGGAAGAATTTCTTGATTTAACTCCGGGATCCGTAACTGTTCTTGGTCTTATGAACGATAAAGAACACAAAGTCCAACTCCTAGTCGACCGTGAACTTCTGACCCAAGAATACATTGGCTGCCATCCTTGTATTAATACTTCAAGCCTAAAGATCAAACTCTCTGACCTTCTTGATAAATTCCTCCCAAGCGTAGACCATCTGCCTATATACGTAGAATTAACCTAGCCCTCCTTCCACTTGTGTGCATACTGATACCTGATGCCTAGTCCATTTTTTATCTTTCCCACTTGTCGTGAACAAAGTGTGCTTTGCACACTCTCGCGACCAAAGATCCTTAGAAAGCACACTTTGTTCCCGTTCCGACCGGGTGTCGCGATTTTTGCGACATTTTACCTTACCCGGTCGTGTGCATCTCGGCACGAAGTGCCTTTCAATCATAGGATATTGCGACGCAATTTCCTATGATTGAACTAAAAATAGAACATGGATATTCCATCCATGTTCTATCATCACATTCATTGTTACGATTCCAACCCTTTCAGCACGATTAGCGTAAAATCGCATTCAATAATTTTTTCGTATATTCTTCCTTTGGATCTTCAAACAATTCTTTCGTTTCCCGCAATTCAATCAACTCACCCTGATACATTACACCTACCCGGTCACAGATTTTTTGTATGACTCCCATGTCATGGGAGATAAAAAGATAAGTTAGATCATATTCCTTTCGAAGATGTAACAATAACTCAAGAATTTGCTCTTGAACTGTAACATCTAAGGCAGACACAGGTTCGTCTAAGATAATAAATTCCTGATTTAACATAATTGCCATAGCAATCGCCACGCGCTGTCTCTGACCACCGCTTAGATTAGCAGGATATTGATTTGCATATTCTGCAGTTAAACCAACCTTATATAGCATCTCTTCCACTTTGTCTTTCCGCTCTTGTTTTGTATAGCTTTTGGATAGCAATAGAGGTTCCTCTAGCAAGCAGCCAATCTTCTTAGCTGGATTTAAACTACTATAAGGATCTTGAAATACCATCTGTGGCTGTTTACAATCCATATGAATCCTACCAGAAATATCTTTGATTAAACCAGCAAGAGCCTTAGCCATAGTTGATTTCCCGCATCCGCTTTCTCCGACAATTCCAAGAATCTCACCCTTTTTCATAGAAAAAGATACATGATGTACAATTTCCTTCTTTCCTATTTTACCAAATAGCTTTAGTTTTGTTTCAGGATAATACACACAAAGATCCTCTACCACAAGTGTATCTTCTTCCTTCCAATCAGATATGCTAGAATTAGAACATGCACTTACCCTTTCAGAATCGGTATGAGCTAGTAAGGCAGCTTCTAGCAACTTCTTTGTATACTCTTCTTCTGGATTCGTAAATATCTTTGCTATCGTCCCTTGTTCTATGATATGACCCTGATACATCACCATGACACGGCTACAGATACTTTTTATTACCGCCAAATCATGAGAAATCAGAATAATAGATGTATGAAATTCTTTATTTAGTTTTCTTAATAACTCTAAAATCTTAATCTGGACTGTTACATCCAGTGCCGTGGTTGGTTCATCCGCAATCAGTAAACGAGGTCTTAAAAGCATAGCCATTGCAATCATTACTCGCTGACGCATACCACCGCTTAATTGATGAGGGTATTTGCCTAAGATTTGTTCCCCATCCTGTAGCTCCACCTCATAGAGCATCTCAAGAATGCGCTGTTTTCGCTCTTCTTTGGATAGCTTCTCATGAAGTATCAGCATTTCTTCCAGCTGATAACCTATTGTTAAGACTGGATTAAGGGACGTCATCGGTTCTTGGAACACATAGGAAATTTCCTTGCCACGAATCTTTTCCAAATCCTTTTCCGACATGGATGACAAACTTAGGTCCTTATATTTGATTTCTCCTTGGGTTATTCGGCCTGAATTTGCAAGTAAGGATAATAAAGAAAGCGAAGTAACACTTTTACCTGAACCCGACTCCCCGACGATACCAATGATTTCTCCTTCCTTTACGGAAAATGAAATCCCATGAACCACTTCCGTGTTCGATTGTTTTGATTGAAATGCTAGTGTTAGATCCTGAACTGAAAGAAGAATCTTATCTTGTAACTCCATGATACCCTCTCCTTTCGTTGATCAGACTAAAGCCTAACACAGTAATTACGATCATCAGTCCAGGAAAGATAGCAAACCAAGGTGCATTGAGCAAATAGCCCTGTGCTTCCGATAACATTCGGCCAAGGCTGGCATCTGGTGGCTGTACCCCTAAACTAAGATAACTCATACCTGCCTCTGCTAGGACTGCATTATTAAAACCAATAGTTACGGCAGAAAGCAAGATTGCTCTTGTGTTTGGTAGAATATGTACAAACATAATTCGAGCATGGCTTGCTCCCATGAGTCTAGCATTCTTTACATAATCCATCTCTTTTTGTTTCTTAAACTCACTTCGCATAACACGCGCAAAACTTGGAATGAATAAGATACCCAAAGCTAAGATAATATTATACTTACCTGTTCCTATCACACTAACAAAGACTAAGGCAAGTAATATACTTGGAAAGGATGCAACACTATCATTCACTCTCATGATGATTTCATCAAATAATCCACCAAAATATCCTGTGATAGCGCCTACGATACTTCCAATTGTAGCTCCGATTAAGACGGTTGCCAATCCAACTAAGAAGGTTGTCCCAGCACCATCCATAACACGGCTTAATATATCCCTTCCCATATAATCAGTTCCAAACCAATGAAGAAGGCTTGGTCCCTTATTTTTTAAAGCTGCATTCATTGCGTTGGGATCATAGGGGGTATAGAATAAGCCCACCACAACAAGTAGCAAAGCTATTGAAACTAATACGCTACCAAGTATGAAATTTGAATCTTTTCGCCTGATCATCAATCCCTTTGCTCCTTCCTGTCGCCGAAGCGATTCTACTTTTGCTACTCATAATCCTATATCTAAATAATTCTTTTAACTTACTCTAGGGTCTACCTTACGGTATAATAAATCCACTAAGAAATTAATCACAATCACAATTGCTGCCACATACAAAACTACAGCCTGTACCACTGGATAATCACGATTAAAGATAGCTGTAACTAATAATCTTCCCATCCCTGGCAGATTGAATACCTGCTCTACTACAATGCTTCCTGCCAAGCTCTCTGCCGTTATCATCCCAAGAAAAGTAATAACCGGCATCAGTGCATTCTTTAAGACATGACGAACCAAGATTACATTCTTTCTTAGCCCCTTACTTTTTGCAGTTCTTACATAATCCAAACTCAGCTCACGTATAACGGAGGTTTTTAAGAATTTGACCATCATAGCAATCTTTGGAATACTTACTGCCAATGCTGGATAAATCATGAAGGATAAAAATTTTCCAAAATTTGAAGATGGTTTTATGTAGCCTCCTGGAGAGAACCAATGAAGTACCACACCGAACACCAAGGTAATCAAGATTCCAAGAAAGAATGCTGGAACCGCCATAAATGTCTGTGTCAATAGGGTAATAATTCGATCCATGATACTGTCTTCTCTTTTGGACGCCAGCAATCCTAATGGTAAGGAAACAATCACAATCAAGATAAAGGATAATAAAGCAAGCCAGATGGTAACTGGCAATCTCTCTGCAATGAGCGAAGATACTGGAGTGTTATATTGAATAGATTCACCAAAGTCTCCTTTGATCGCGTCACTTAAAAATCTTACATATTGTGTACTAAGACTGTCATTTAGCCCAAGTTTCTCTCGTAATGCCTCAATTTGCTCTTCGGAAGCGTTGATACCTAATTTTGAAATGGCACTATCTCCAGGAATCACTCGAAAAGCAAAGAAAGTTATGAGAGAGACAAAAAATAGCGTAATAATGAGAGAAACCGTTTTTTTCAATATTCTCATAACTTTCTCCTCCTTTCCTTATGTTATAACTTAGTTTTAATGCAATCGTCTCAATTGCTTCCACATTAGTTAACCATCCCTTGCATGGATGAATAAACCGTAATAGACTATTTTTATTCTGTAAAATAAACTGTTGATAAATCCTGTACATATAATGGGTAGAATTCATACCCTTGTAACTTATTATTCATTGCTACAATATTGGATGGTGCCTGAATGAATACAGATGCTGCATCCTTGGAAAGAATCTCTTGTAGTTGCTTATAATAAGCTACTTTTTCATCATCATTCAATGTGGTATTTGCTTTCATATAAAGCTCATCATACTCTGCATTTGTGTAGTTGATGAAATTCTTTGGATCTGTAGAAACATAGCGGAACATAACATTACTTGGTGTCATATTCGCATCCAGACCAATGATTGTAGATTCATAGTCACGGGCTGAATAAACATCTGATAACCAACTTGCCCATTCAACCAATTTAATCTCTGCTGTAACTCCAATCTGCTTTAATTGTTCTACGATAACCTGAGCAGTGTCCACATGGAATTGGTAATTGGAAGGAACGGTAATCTTAAAGCCAAATCCATTTGGATAACCCGCTTCTGTTAATAATTCCTTTGCTTTTTCAATGTTTGACTCATACTCAGTTGCTAAGGATTCTACATAATACTTAGTAAACTGGGGATACATTGGTGTACCTACAATCGTTCCAGCACCATCTGCCACCATATCTAAGATTAACTGACGATCAATGGCATAATACAAGGCCTGACGGACTAACTTATTATCAAATGGCGTTACGGCATTGTTTAAGAATAATCCCTGAACTAGGTTCATTGAGCCTTGCTCTACTCGATAAGAAGCTGGCAATTGTTTCGCTTGTTCACTCGTCAAATATGGATAAATATCAATACTTCCAGCCATTAATTCCAGAAAAGCTGCATCAGTATTTGCAGAAACCTTAAAGGTTACTTGATCTAAGTATGGTAGCCCTTCCACATAATACTCTGGATTCTTCTCCATAACCAAGCTTGTTAGCGGGGTATAAGATACAAACTTAAACGGACCTGTTCCAATTGGTGCTGTATCCATGTCAGCATAATCCTTTGGTATAATAGCGCCGGTTAGATAACCTAGGACATCTGAATTTGCTTCATTCAATTTGATTATGACTCCTGCCTTACCATCGTCTGTCTGATATTCCTCCACACTAGTAATAGAAGAAAGCGCCTTCTCCACCGAAACTTCAGGGTCTAAAGTTTCAAGCAAGCCGGCGCAACGTTTTACTGAATATATAACATCCGCTGGAGTTACAAGTGCTCCATTATGGAACTTCACACCTTCTCTTAAAGGAAAAGAAAGTGTCATGCCATCGTCAGAGACAATAACATCACTTGCTACAGCTGGAACTAGATTTCCATCTTTATCAGGCTTTACCAAGCCTTCAAACATATTAAACAATACTTCCCTAGTTCCTGCCGCCGTTGCTTTGTGTGGGTCAAGACTATCCAAATCATTTTGAATGCCAACAATAACAGAGCCACCATTTATCGGAGTCTTACTAGCCTCCTGTGTTACATCAACGCTTTCCTTACCTGTTCCTTTGTCGTCTGATTTCGTACTGCCACTGCATCCGCAAAGTGCAATCGATAGTCCAAGACAAAGAAATAGAAGTAAACTCTTTGATCTTCTCATGATGAAACCTCCTAAATAGTTTTCTCTCATTATTATTCAATTTTATCGCTAAGGATATACTTAGCTTTTTTATCATAATACAATGTTTTTGATTTATCAAGATTTTTCTTCTAAAATACTAGACATACTCGATTACATATGCTAGTGTGAATGATAGAATATTTATACATAATTTATATCTAGAAAGGATACAAACAATGAGATCTTATCAAGCAATGAGTACATCAGATTTACAACAGTTATTGAATCATTTACAAGATCAATATAAAGACTTCCAAGAAAATGGTCTAAAACTTGACATGTCAAGGGGAAAGCCATCTAAAGAGCAATTGGATCTTTCCATGGAGATGATGGACGTTCTTAATAGTAGCTCTGTACTTTTGTGCGAGGAAGGTGTAGACTGTCGTAATTATGGTTTTTTAGATGGTATCAAAGAAGCAAGAGAACTGCTAGGTTCAATCAGTGAGGTGCCCGCAGATAATGTTATTATATATGGAAACTCAAGTCTAAATGTTATGTATGACACAATCTCCAGATCAATGACCCATGGTGTCATGGGTCATACTCCTTGGTGTAAACTAGACAAAGTTAAATTCTTATGCCCAGTTCCAGGATATGACCGCCATTTCGCAATCACGGAATTCTTTGGAATTGAAATGATCAACATTCCAATGACACCAACCGGACCTGATATGGATCTAGTGGAGCAATATGTTAGTCAGGATAGTTCAATTAAGGGTATCTGGTGTGTTCCTAAGTATTCTAACCCACAGGGTATTACCTATTCTGCCGAAACCGTTCGTCGTTTCGCAGCATTAAAACCTGCAGCGAAGGACTTTAGAATCTATTGGGATAATGCATATAGCGTACATCATCTTTACCCAGACAAACAAGACTTTTGCTTGGAGATCCTAGCAGAATGTAAAAAAGCTGGAAACGAAGATTTAGTTTATAAATTTACCTCTACTTCAAAAATTAGTTTTCCTGGTTCAGGTGTAGCCGCGATTGCTACCTCAGCAAACAATCTAAAAGATATTAAAAGGCAACTTACACTACAGACGATAGGTCATGATAAGGTAAACCAGTTGCGTCATGTTCGTTTCTTTAAAAATCTTGAAGGAGTTCATACACACATGATGAAACATGCAGATGTTATGCGACCTAAATTCGAAGCTGTGCTTGAGATTTTAGACCGAGAATTAGAAGGTTTAGATATTGCTACCTGGACGAGACCACTTGGTGGTTATTTCATCTCATTTGATGCGATGGAAGGCTGCGCTAAGAATATTGTTCAACTTGCGAGAGAAGCTGGAGTAATTATGACAGACGCTGGTGCAACCTATCCATATGGAAAGGATCCACTAGATAGCAACATACGAATTGCCCCTTCCTTCCCAACCTTACAAGAACTTCAAGTAGCAACTGATTTATTTGTATTATGTGTTAAGTTGGCAAGCGTTCAAAAAATTCTAGCATCTAGATAAAAAATATGTATTAAAAAGGAGCTGCAATTCAATTATTGCAGCTCCTTTTTTTGAAGGAGACTTATGACTATTCTTCTCTTATAAGCTTATATTTAGCCTAACACAACTTCAACGATATGACGTTTTCCGTCATTTGCTACTGGAATAATAGATCCTGTAATCTCTTTTCCATCTACAGTAAGCTTTGCTACACCCTTAGATACGTGGTTTGGATTCTTAATGGTGATGTCAAAAACATCTCCTCTAAACTCACGTACTACACGGTATCCATCCCAATCCGTAGGAATTGCTGGATCGATCATTAATCCATCATACTCTGGTTTAATACCAAGGATGTACTGAGAAATTGCTACGAAGTTCCAAGATGCTGTACCAGTTAACCAGGAGTTCTTAGCCTCACCAAAACGCTTCGCATCTTTACCCGCTACCATCTGAGCATATACATATGGCTCAAGGCGGTGAACCTCAGAATACTCTTCGGTGTAAGCAGGAGCAATTCTTGTATAGTAATCAAATGCTTTATCACCACGGCCTACCACTGCCTCAGCGCACATTATCCATGCGTTGTTATGACAGAAGATACCTGCATTTTCTTTATATCCAGCTGGATATGTAGAGATCTCACCGTATTCTACATAGTACTTTGTGAAGGCTGGATTATTAAGTACTAAACCGTACTTTGTACCAAGACGCTCTTCTACAGAGTCCAATGCTTTGATTGCTTTACCATCATCAAGACCACATTTACCCATTACACAAAATCCTTGAGATTCGATAAAGATCTTACCTTCCTCACATTCGTCAGAACCGATCTTTCTACCAAAGTCATCATAAGCACGAACGAACCATGCTCCATCATAACCTTCCTTCATGATAACTTCACGCATCTTCTTAACTTCTGTCATTGCTCTATCAGCTTCTGCAACGTTTCCAACTTTATTCATTAAGATTGCATACTCTTCGCCAATAAATGCAAACATACCAGCGATCATAACTGATTCTGCAACCTTACCATCTTTGCTAGTAGCAGTCTGGAAGGATTCTCCTGGCTCTGTAGAGAAGCAGTTTAAGTTCAAGCAGTCATTCCAGTCAGCACGACCAATCAATGGTAGTCCGTGTGGTCCAATATTTTCGATTACATGATCGAATGCTCTCTTTAAGTGATCGGACAATGGTTTTGCAAGTTCTTCCTTGTTATCATAAGGTGTATTTACATCAAGAATGCTATAATCACCTGTTTCCTTAATATAAGAAGCGACAGCTAAGATTAACCACAATGGGTCATCATTAAAGTTACCGCCAATTTCGTCATTACCCTTCTTAGTTAATGGCTGATATTGATGGTATGCGCCACCGTCAGGTAACTGTGTGGATGCAAGGTCGATGATTCTTTCTCTTGCACGATCAGGAATCTGATGTACGAAACCAAGTAAATCCTGATTGGATTCTCTAAAGCCCATACCACGTCCAATACCTGACTCGAAATAAGAAGCAGATCTAGAAAGGTTAAAGGTAACCATACACTGATATTGGTTCCAAATATTAACCATACGATTTAACTTCTCATCTTCATGGTAAACTGTATATTTCGAAAGAAGTTTCTCCCAAGAGTCTTTCAACTCCAAGAGAGCCTGATCAACTGCTTCAGTTGTTGCAAACTTAGCAATCATCTCTTCTGCCTTCTTCTTATTCATAATATTACTTCCATTAGGTGCTGTTGCTGACTGTAATAAACCTTCTGCATTAGGTGTACCAATCTGCCACTCCCACTTCTGATCCACAGGATTCTCAACATAACCTAAGATAAATACCAAATCCTTGCTCTCGCCTGCTGCAAGCTCCACTTCCACACAATGTGAAGCAATTGGAGACCAACCATCTGCTACAGAATTAGTAGAAGCACCATTTACTACTGCTTTTGGATTCTCGAATCCATTATAAGTACCAATAAAGCTCTCTCTATCAGAATCAAAGCCAACGATTGGTGAGTTAACGGAGAAGAAAGCATAATGATCACGACGCTCCTTATATTCTGTCTTATGATAAATAACAGAACCTTTGATTTCCACTTCACCAGTTGAGAAGTTACGTTGGAAGTTCGTAGAATCATCTTGTGCATTCCATAAACACCACTCTATGAACGAAAACAATTTCACTGTCTTTTTAGCATTTGTTGTGTTGGAAATCGTTACTTTGTGAACTTCACCATTATAGTTTTGAGGAACGAAGAAAACTACTTTTGTTTCGATGCCATTTCTCTTACCAGTAATTGTGGTATAACCCATACCGTGACGACATTCATAAGCTTCTAGCTCTTTCTTAGCAGGTGCCCAGCCTGGTGACCAAAAATCACCATCATCATATAAGTAATAATAACGTCCACCACCCAAATCTAATGGAACATTGTTATAGCGATATCTAGTGATTCTACGAAGTTTCGCATCTTTATAAAAGCTGTATCCTCCTGCAGTATTTGAAATCAATGAAAAGAACGCCTGGGAACCTAAGTAATTAATCCAAGGATATGGTGTTTCTGGCGTTGTAATAACATATTCCCTATTCTGGTCGTCAAAATAGCCAAATTTCATGATATTCTTCCTTTCTATTAAAATGTAGTAGAAAAACGTTTTAGTTGGTATAATTTATTATACGCATATTATATACCATAATTTTATTGAGCACAATCGAACTAATCCACAAAAACAAATGAAAAACCTTGTGAAAAATAGACTAATTTCAAACGAAATTTTCGGTAAACAGCTTTGAAACCTTTATATATCTAACGAAAAACTTTCGTTATATGTATTATCTTATCATGCTTTAAACAAAAAATCTATAAAATAATACATGAAAATGTATTTTCTGATATTCTTGATCTTGCAAAACAAGATGTAACATAAACTAGTCAGAGCTTCCTATGTTTATCATATAAATAGACCTTACAGAATTCTTACTTTTTTTGATTCTAATGAAATTCTAAGCTGACTTTATTGACATACTAATATAGTTCATCTATAATTTGAGTGATTTATACTTTTTTAGTTAATAAGGAGGAGAATATATGTCTGATAATAACCAGATACCACAAAATCCAATGGAACATGAAGTTCCTATTTTGGATAACCCTGGTAATGAGGTGCCACCTCAACCAGTTCAATTTACACAACCAGATTTTGAGCAAGCAAGCTTTTCACAGGCTCCATATAACCAACAACAATATATCCAACCTCAGTCTGAACAGCCAAATGTTCCAAAAAAAGGTAAGAAAAAAGTTGCAGGCTTAATTGCTGCCATCGTTGGTATTATTGCTTGTGGATGTGTAGCTGTATTTGCTGGTCCAAAGATTATCGCTGCTTTATCAAACAGCGCAAAGGGTGCACCAATTGATCGTTTTAAGAATGCCATCACAGAGCATTCCAAAGACGTAACAGAAAATTTATCCAAGGAAAATCCATGGAGCAATTTTAATTCTGAAAACTTGAAAGCAGATATTGCTTTTGATGTAACCCTTGGTGAGTACCTTACAGCTATGTTACCAGAAGAATATTCATCTATTAAGAATATTGGAGGTAGCATGAATGTTGTCTCCTTAGATAAGAAGCAATATGTTAACCTGGCTCTTTCAGCACAGAATACTCACTTAGCAAGTATGGAAGTTTATCTTGATCAGTTAGCCAATATGGCATATATCAAGGTTCCTGAGCTTTCAGCTGCATATTTATCTGCTTCTTTAGATAGTGATACATTTAGTCTTTATTCCAATACAACATTAAACAAAGAAGCAATAGACCCTTCCAAAATTGCTACCTTGATTAATGACGAAACTGAAATCTTCTTATCCGCTGTTAAAACTGTAACCTTAGAAGATGATGTTGAAGTGGATGCAAACGATGTTACTGCTAAATATGATAAATTAACAACAACCCTCCAAGGTAAGCAGGTATCAATTTTAGCTTATGATGTAGTGAAACGTTTTATTGAGGATCAAACAATTGCTAGCCTAATTAATGACTCCTTAGTTAACAAATACGGAGAATCAACTGATTCCATCTTAGAAGTAATTAAAAGTACAGAATTGGCAGATGAGAATAAGATAATAATTGATATGTATCTTGACTCTGAAGATGAGATCGTAGGTATGGTTTTAACACTGTCAGGTTCAGAAAATAAAATGGAAATCGGATTCTTATCCGCGAAAGATAAAAAGACTGGTTTCGATATCTTTGCGGAAATCGATGATCAGAAAGTTTTAAAAATTGAAGGTTCATACACCGAGAAATCAGATGCCTATACTGGAAATGCAACTTTATCAGTTTATGAAGATGGTTTTGCTATTGCCAGTGTTGATTTAAGCTTTGAAGATGTAACGTCCACGGATGACAAGTTCTCTGGTAAATTCTCTGTGTCATCAGCTCAATTGATGGGTGCAACAATTAACTTTGATATAAACAGTACCAAAGAGAATGTAACGTTTAAACTTGATGTTTTAATGGCTGCATCATCCTTACTTTCAGCTACTTTCAATACATCAATCAGCGAGGCAAGCTCTATTCCTACCGTACCAGCAGATGCAGTGATTTATGATTCTGAAACTCAATCAGAAGACTATATGTATGGTGCTGATATCATGGGACTTTTACAAAATATTCAGGAAGTAACCGGCATTGATTTAACATCTATGCTGTATGGATACTAATCATTAGCATTCAGACTAAACTACTGTACAATGTTTTAACAACTACGATTCGTTGAAAACATATTGACAAATAAAAATAATGCTGTATAATATACACATAAAGACAAGGGTGTTTCTTTTAAAGGCTCTGTGTCAAGTGTTGGGGTATGATTCTCACGAATCATGCTTCAATACTGGATGCAGGGCTCTTTTTATATGTGGGTGTCTAAATCTATGTTTTTGGGCATGCCAAATAAACCTCGTGCCAGTC
>JAEYWQ010000370.1 GCA_023428885.1 Bacillota bacterium | reverse complement strand
ACTCATGAACCGTAAAAAGATAAGTGCTGAAGTATACATCGATCACTTATAATATGTATGGTTCCGTTGGCAAAAACAACGAAGATAATGATTACAATTATTTTATATCATTTAAAATAGATGTGTCTGTCAATTACGTCCTCTATAATGGGAACATGCCTTTACGGATTGGTCAAAAAAACTGTAAATAGTCCAGTTAATGAGCAATAAATCCAACATCGAGTTTTGCTACTTGCTTTTGTTTGATAACTATGCTATGATCTACTTAATAATAAATATAAAAAAGAACCGTCTTAAAGAAGGGCTTTTGGTATTACGCTTTGTAGCGTTGTATGAAGAGCCCTTCTTTTTTTCATAACTAGGAAATTCTACTGATTCTCCTAGTTATGGAAAAGCCACTTCGTGCCAATATGCACACCTTGTGGAGAGGAATGTGTCGTTACGTGTTCCACTCGGGCACGAAAGTGTCTGCAATGCAGAGACTTTGTTTTAATTGGATAGAAAGTTCAGAAATAATTAGTTAGGCAATCAATAGCTTTCTGAAAGATCTAATTATTAAGATAGTTTTTTGTATCTTTTAAGATTCAAAGAAATAGATTAAAAAAGGAGGAACAAAAATGGAAAGCATTAATGTTCAAAAAAGAGATTTAACTGTAAAAGCAAAGAAAGTGAGACGCCTTGGGATGGTTACGGGAAGTGTGATTTGTAAGTCAGAGCGAGAAACAATCTTAATACAAATGGAAGAACCTGTTGCACGAAGATTGTTCCGTCAAAAACGAGAAGGCAGCAAACTTGTACTGAATATAGACGGGCAAGCTATTCTAGTACAAATCAAAGAAAAAAAATTGAATACGTTAAGTAATGAGATTTTGGACTTCACATTCCAGGCATTAGCAGCAGATGACAAAGTCAATAGTATCATCCACATTTTACTTGCAAATGATGATAAAATACCAGGACAGCTGGATAAGATGTTGTTTGAAATTCCATATGCTTCATTGCCGGAACACATGATTGATACCATCACGTTGGACCTTGAAGGAGTAAATACAGGGACGACCATAACTGTTAAGGATATACCAGAACTCATGAGTGACAAAATCGAATTACAGGTAGATTTAGATGAGATTGTACTGCGTATCAGCGAAAAAAGGAAGCAAGTAACAATAGAATCAGAAGGATAATTCACGAACAACCCTTTTTTATTAAGGAAGAGCTATGGATATCGTTGATAAATATAGTCAGTAAACAGAGCTTAAGACCCCTTTTCAGGATAAATTAAAGCACAATATATCAGTATAATTTAAGATGTACTCAATTATTCCGTGGATTTCTAATAATCTTTTTTGTACAATGTATCTATTCGCTTATTAAGAAGGCAGAATTTAAGGGCAGGTAACAAAGGAGATAGTCATGAGTAAGGTAGGTATATCGAATAAAGATAAGCGATTTCGCGAGTTTGCATTGAATGGAAATCTATGGAGGGTAGTTTTGTCCGTGGGATTTCCATTAGCTTTATATCAGAGTTTAAATTTAGTGTTTCGATTATTAGACACCATGATGGCGTCACATATCAGTGCAGAATCCGTATCAGCGGTTGCTTATTTATCACAGTTAAATAATGTGATATCGGCAATTGGTGGTGGATTAGCAGTCGGTGGTAGCTTAGAAATTAGCAAAGCTTATGGTGCAGGCGATTATGACATGGTAAAAAAGAGAGTGAACTCTCTGATTGGATTGTGTGGAATTCTTGGGGGCATCCTCCTGCTTATGATTCCTTTTACAGGAAACATTTTACGGATAGCCAATACTCCCAAAGAATTAATCGGAATCGGTAGCAGATATTTTTCCTTTGATTTACTTTCTATTGTTATTATCTTTTTTAACAATGTATATATTGCGGTTGAACGAGCCCGTGGAAATACAAAAAGAATCTTAGGACTAAATATGGCTGTTATTATAGTTAAGCTGTCATTAACAGCACTTTTTGTTTATGTGTTTCAGAGCGGAATTGAGATGATAGCAGTAGCCAATATAATTTCTCAAGGAATTATGTTACTTGCAGCAATCATCAATTTAAGGAATAAAGACTCAGCCTTTAGCTTGTCCTTTAAGAGTATGACCTTTCAAAAAGATGTGGTTGCACCAATGATTCGATTATCAGGGCCAGTAATCATCGAGAAAGCGGCATTCTCATTTGGTAAAGTTGTTGTCAATTCCATGAGTGGTGAATATGGACCCTTGGCAGTCGGGGCTCTTGGTATCTCGAATAATATTAGTGGTATTACAACTGGACCGCAGAATGGGATTCAGGAGAGTGGTGCAGCAATTATTAGTCAAAATCTTGGTGCCAACCAAGTAAAGCGATCTTTAGATGCTTATAAGAAGGTTTTTGTGATTAATATTTTCATTGGTTTTGTGGGATTGATTAGTACCTTACTATTTATAGAACCACTTAGCTATTTGTTTGCAAATTCTGCAAATGGTGTGGACAAAGAATTTCAAGATATGATTATCACAATGTATCGTATTGAAAGCTATGGCTCCTGCATCCCTCTTGGTGTGAATGCGGCTGTGATGTCAATGCTCTTAGGGTTTGGCTATACGAAACTTACATTATTAATTAATTTTTGCAGAATATTTTTGTTTCGAGTTCCTGTACTTTGGGGTTTACAGCAGTTTACCAATTTAGGAGCTAAAAGCTGTGGCATTGTTATGTTTGTAAGTAATCTGGCGGTTGCGGTTATGTCTTTAGTTGTAGCTTATTTTGTAATAAGAAGAATATGTAAAGAGCATAAGGTAGTGTTTTTCCGTGTGAATATCAGGTCTTAATAGATAGAGCTAGTTTTCTTAGAGGATAACTAGCTCTTTATATGCGTAATTAGAAGCTATAGCTTCAGGCTCACGATGGTGAATATCCTTTGCAGCGGTATTCTAGGATTGTGACATGGTAAGCTTCCTTTCAACGCTTTCCTGTGGCGCTAGAGGGAGTGCTTTTTTTCTTCTTTTGTTAGGACTTCTTGAAACTGACCGGTTTTACCCATATGATAGGCAAGTTTTATCATCTCTTGTTCTTCTTCACTCAAAGTCTTCTGATACATCTTCTCAAACTGATGGATTAATTTAGTTAGATTTAATATTCTTCTTTGCTGTCTTGGCTTTTCAGCTACTTGATTTGGAAGGTAAATCTGTGGCTCGATGGAGGGATGATAGATCTTCTTTAAGATCAAGCCGGTATAGATGGCATCGTGGAGGGCATTATGAAACATAGCCTTGATTGGGATTTCAAGAGCCTCTATGGTAGCTTGAAGACGCAGAATTCTCTTATTAGGTAGATTTAGGTATAGGGAAGCAAGTGGCTGCAGGTTAATATAACGTTTTGGTAGCAAGGAAGTATCTAGCTGGTATAGAGCTGCATTTTGGTATAGTACTTTTATGTCAGACATTCCCCAGATACATAAGATAGAATCGGAATCTTTGATAAATTCTAAAAAGGACTGAAAAACTGTTGGATAGGTTTCTTCTTTTTGTAATTGATGAGTAGTTATACCAGTTAGGCTTGTTATTTCAGGATTTACTTTTAAGTAAAGACTTGGCTTAATCAAGCGGTCAAAGCTAGCTAATGTTTTAAATTTCTGGTTTAACTTAACGGCACCAATCTGGATAATCTCTGAGGGATAGCGGGTCAGATTTGGTGCATTCTCACTAAGGGAATCAAAATCTTGGTTAAATTCTAAGTCAAAAACGATGAAGTTCATATGTAGTTCCTTCCTCTTCATAAAGTTTTAGATTGAAGACTTCAACATAATCTATCATGATTAATATGAGGAATTAATCAGTATTCTATACTAAGTTATATACAACAAAAAAGGGAATACAAACTTATTTTTTTTTTTTTTGCGTAATAAGCAAGGTAACAAGGAGACGGGGGTATTTCTCTTGTGTCAAGCAAGTCCCATATCATAAAAAAAGAAGCTGTCTTCATATGAGACAGCTTCTTTTTTATATGCGAGAAACTTGCAGATCCATATACTTCAGCGGTATATTAATAAAGTAAAAAGAATTTTACAACGTAGAGTAGAGCAAGGAAGATTGTTAAGAAGGATACTTCTTTGAACTTTCCAGTAAAAATCTTAATTACAGAATATGCGAATAAACCGATTCCGATACCATTACCAATACCACTAGTAATCATCATAAATACAATCATTAATACAACTGGAACGGTTTGTGATAAGTCATTGTAATCCAAGTTCTTTAATGCACTTAACATTAATACACCTACAAAAACAAGAGCAGCACTAGTTGCAGGAGCTGGGATTAGGCCAGCGATTGGAGCAATAAACATACATGCCAAAAAGCTTAAGCCCGTAACAACACTAGTTAATCCTGTTCTTCCACCTTCTTCAACACCTGCAGCAGATTCGATGAAGGTAGTAACGGTAGAAGTACCTGTAGAAGCACCTACCATAGTGGCAAGAGAATCGGAAAACATGGCTTTATTCATATTGTCAAGCTTGCCTTCTTTATTTAACATACCAGCTCTACTAGCTGTTCCAAGCAAGGTACCGATGGTATCGAACATATCCACCATACAGAAAGAGATGATTGCCATAACAGCGGTTATGGTACCAAGTTCAAAAAGTGTACCAAAGTTGAATTTAAACAAGGTCTTATTGGCTAAATCATTAAAGGCTGGGAGAAAGTTTGCACCCTCTAAGGAAGCAAAAGGATTTTCACCTAGAAATACAGCGTCACCAATAAAATAAATAATAGAAGCCAAAATCATTCCGAACAAGATGGAACCTTTTACTCTCTTATGATTTAAAATAACGATAGTAAATAGACCAACAAAGAAGGTTATAATATATAGAATTAATTTACCATAGCTTGCACCAGCTGCATTCATTAAATCATAGGTATCGTTTGGTCCAAGAGTGAAAAACTTGATAATGGTAAATGACTGACTGAAATCTGCATTAAACACCTGTGCATTAGAACTTACACCGATACTTACCAACATCAAACCAATACCAGCGGTAATACCATGACGTACACCGGTTGGGATTGCATCTACAATCTTTTCACGAATTGATAATAAGGTTAATATGGTAAATAAGATACCTGAAACTAAAATAATAGCAAGACCACCTTGGTAGGCTTCATCATAGGATAAACCAGTTGCAGCAACGATGGATACAACGACTGTAACAAAATAGGTATTCAATCCCATTCCAGGTGCTAAAGCAAAAGGCTTATTAGCTAAGAAAGCCATTAATAAGGTTCCGGCTGCTGATGATAGGATTGTGGCTAAGAAGGCAGCATTCCATAATTCAGCGGATGCACCATTGATAGAGCTTGCAATAACTGATGGATTAAGGC
>JAEYWQ010000325.1 GCA_023428885.1 Bacillota bacterium | reverse complement strand
TCTTGAAGTAGGTAGAGAGCTTTGTTTTCTGCTTCTTCAAATCCTGGAAAATGCCTCCTCAGTGTATAATCCACTAACGCATTCAACAGTTCTGCTTTCTGTGAGGCTGCTGCATACTGAAAGGTTCCAACACGTATATGACTTGCTGCCACACGGGTTAGTACTGCTCCTGTTAATGGAGTATCTCGATATACCATTTCACCAGTTGCAACCACTGCCAAACTTCTAGTCGTAGGGATCCCTAGACCATACATGGCCTCACTGATGATATACTCTCTCAACATCGGGCCAAGAGCTGCTCTCCCATCACCGCCTCGGGAAAAGGGGGTTCTACCTGACCCCTTTAGTTGAATATCATACCGCTTTCCATCTTGAGTTAATTGCTCCCCAAGTAAGATGGCCCTACCATCTCCTAACATTGTGAAATGACCAAATTGATGACCGGCGTATGCTTGTGCAAGAGGTTTGGCTCCATCGGGAATCTTGTTTCCACTCAGCTCCTGTACTCCATCTAGACTTGTTAACCCTTCTTGATTCAAACCTAATTCCTTGGCAAGCCTTATATTACATAAGACTAATTTTGGAGCTTTCACAGGAGTAGGCGATAAGCTGCTATACATTTCTTTGGGTAATCTAGCATAGCTATTATCAAAGTTCCATCCTGGCATTACATGATGCTTCTCTTCCATCATTTCACCTCCATGTACCTAATAATTTCTTTTGTTAGGATAATAATATTGTCTACTTCTTAAATCATAATATACCTAAGCCGAATTCAATTTCTCACGTCAATTTACTTATAATCTTTTAATATTGTAATCACGATTATTAGCGATTTTCGTTGTGTACGCAATTATCTACGGCAATTACCAGTGCCACAAAGAAGGCTGCATCACTGCCATCAGGGATATATAACTCATAAGAATCCCCCCAGGATAACCACTTTTTATGAACACTTCCCACTAGCATTCCTAGCCTTTTTATCTCAAAGTCAAAATGGAAGAAATCACCTTCAATTTCATGATCACCATAGATACTCGAGATAGCCAGACGTGGACGAAAGAAGCTTAGCTCCTGCTGGACCGTAGCATAGAGACTATTCCCTGTATATATTTCGTACTTTTTTAAAAATAATGAGAAGTTTTGTTTGATATAATATAATTCCATTCCAGCCGCATTACACAAGTGGAGCTTTGCTCCAAAGGAAAAAATCTCACTTTGTACATTAAAAACAACATTACTATTCTCATCATAAACGTCATACTTATCACCTAGGCTAAATACCCGCTGTTTAATATATAGATACATAATTCCCCTCCTTAAAGTTGTTCAGCCATATTGGCTGAGAGTAAAATCATGCACACTTGATTCTGAAGCAAACACATGTTAATATAGATTATTGTTATAGCAATTATAACTGTAAAGTCAAAGTGATTGGCATGCTTAGCCAAGTATGCATAAAAATAATTATACTTATTATATCATATGGAGGACTATATGGATCAGATGAATGAAATAGAAAAAAGTGTCCTTGACTCACAAACCGAACAAACCTACCTTTTGATGTCTCAGCACATTAACGGTAGTGGCCGACTATTTGGTGGCCAATTATTAGCTTGGATCGATGAATTAGCCGGCATTGTTGCAATGCGTCATTCTGGAGGCAATGTAATCACTGCTTCCATTGATAATCTTCAATTCAAACACGGTGCCCATATCAATGATATCGTGGTCTTGGTAGGAAAGGTAAGCTACGTAGGGAATTCGTCAATGGAAGTTCGCATTGACACTTATGTGGAAAAATCAGATGGAAAACGTCACCCAATCAATCGTGCTTATTTTGTTATGGTGGCTTTGGATGAAAATGAAACTCCAAAACGAGTACCACGTCTTCGTATCGAAACGCAAGAGCAGCAAGCTGAGTGGGAAGCTGCAGTCAAGAGACATGTTCTTAGAACCCAGCGTAAATCAGAAGGTTATTAAACCTGTGATTAATAAAGAGTTATCTAAAAACTTAGGCTACGCAAGATCCTTAATTCAGGTCTTGACGTAGCCCATAATTTTTTCTATTCTGTACGAAGGATGTCCTCGATTTTCTCTAACTCTTCTTTGGTGAACTCAGAACGATAAGCTGCTTCCACATTCTCAGCTATCTGCTCAGGTCTACTTGCACCAATTAACACAGTTGTTACTCTTCCATTTCTTAATACCCATGACAGTGCCATCTGAGATAACTTTTGATTTCTTTCTTTCGCTAGCTCATTTAATGCATTGAGTTTCTTCACCATTTGTTCGGTAAGTTTCTCACCGATCCACGTATTCCCTTTACCAATACGGGAATCTGCTGGAACCCCATTCAGATAACGATCCGTCAATAACCCTTGATATAGAGGTGAAAATACTGCAAGACCAAAGCCTTGCTCCACTGCAAACTCATCTAACTTATCATCCTCTACCCATCGATTCAGCATAGAGTAAGAAGGCTGATTTAAAACAAATGGAGTCTTTAGTTCCTTAAAGATCTTCATAATGTCTTCTGTCTGCTGACGGTTATAATTGGATATACCTATATACAAAGCTTTACCCTGGCGAACAATATGGTCTAGGGCACATGCCGACTCTTCCAGTGGTGTGTTTGGATCAAATATATGATGGTAATAGACATCCACATACTCTAACTTCATTCTCTTTAAGCTCTGATCAAGTGAAGATATTAAGTACTTTCTGGAACCATTGCGATCTCCGTATGGTCCTTTCCACATGTCATAGCCAGCTTTGGTTGAAATACATAACTCATCCCGGTAATTGCGTAAACCACGGTCTAAGATCAAACCAAAATTCTCTTCTGCAGAACCATTATATGGATTTCCATAATTATTTGCTAAATCAAAATGTGTGATACCTAAATCAAATGCGGTATGACACATCTTCTCCATATTATCAAAGCTATTACGATAGCCAAAATTCTGCCATAATCCAAGGGATACCGCTGGTAGCTTCAAGCCACTCTTCCCACAGCGATTATAGACCATCTTGTCATATCTTTTATCATCAGCAAGATACATATCTCTACCTCCTTAAATTCTCTTTATTTATGCTTAACTTATCACGTTATTGACACCCCGTCAATCTAATGATATTATCGACTATAGAAATATTGAACTGATTAGATTAATTTTGTTCTCTAGCTAGTGGAGGTATACAATGACATTTGCAGAATATCCATTAATCACCGAGGAAGCTGGTATTCCTTTTCTTTTATGCGGAATTGGTTCTTATGATCACCAACCTCCAGTCAAACGTCCAGAAGGCTACTGCATTCATCAATTAATGTATGTAACAGAAGGAAAAGGTATTCTGGTATATAATGGTTATAAATACGAATTGAATAAGAATGATTGTGTTCTTTTAGGTACCAATATACCATATGAATATTATTCCTTTGATGAGCCTTGGAGTGTTAGTTGGGTCACTTTTACCGGCCACGAGATCAATTCTTGCTTGCATAAATTAGGATTTGATACGATGAAAATCGTTCATCTACATAATACCGAACTTACCGATATGATGTTTTGGAATATGGTCACCATGCTACGGTCCAAACAAAAGAACAAGGTGTACCGCTGCTCTCCTCTGCTGTATGAGATGATTCTAGAAATATTTTATCAGACGAAAAATTCGACCGACCGTCAATATCAAACCGAAGATGATTATCTAAATAACGCAATCTCTTATATGAATCAGAACTATCAAGAGAATATTACCTTAGAAGAAATTGCAGAAGCTGCATCTATAAGCCCCGAATATCTGTGTATTCTATTTAAGAAGCATCTTCATATGAGACCTTTTGAATATTTATCTAAAAAACGGATTCAGAAGGCGAAACATCTATTATCCGATACCATGATGCCGATTTCTGAAGTTGGTAAAGCAGTTGGTTATGATGATAACAGTTACTTTGGTTATGTATTTAAAAAATATGAATTTATGTCTCCCTCTCAATTCAGAGGATATCTTCGATAAGCAAAAGGCATACAAGAAAAAGGATGTCATCCCATACACAATCGTATAGGAAAACATCCTTTCTTTATATTTTAGTGAACATTTTTCAAGTATGGATACGGATCAACATAAGCACCATTCTTAATTACGCTAAAATGTAAATGAGGTCCTGTTGATATTCCTGTGGAACCTAGAAGAGAAATCGCATCTCCTTGTGTAACCTTCTGACCTACGCTTACAAGCAACTTTGAATTATGCAAGTAGCGAGTTCTTATTCCATTTCCATGATCGATTTCAACGTAATATCCAGAACTTGAATTATAAGAAGCTTCTGTTACAGTTCCAGATAATACAGCAACAATCTTAGATCCAGCTGCACCACCTATATCAAGTCCCTTATGATAGGTACTTGCACCAGCAGTTGGAGCTACACGGTAACCATAATATGTATAGATATTATGATCGGATGGAAGCGGCCAAATCATATGACTTGCCTGATATTTCTTCTGCTCATCTAATTTAATGGCATCTTCAATGGTGGTAGCATACTTAAACTCATAGGTATAATCCACATAATCCTTTGAAACATAAGCGGAGCCAGAGTCTAATTTAACTTCAACCCACTCATCCAGTTCATCAACTACTTCTAACTCGTCCCCCTGAGCAATTGAGCTAATTTTATCATAGTCAGTTCCTGGACCACTACGAATATTCAAGGTGCTGCTAGTTGCTTTTGCGTACTTAGTATAATTCTCATCTACGAGTGCTTTTGCATCATTACCAAACAATAGATATTCTGAACTGATATAACCCTCAACTTTTCCAGAACTAACCTTTGTCCAGTCACCCTTTGTTCCAATTACGGTTGCAACAGCATTGGCATATAGACGGCCTACAACTTCACCATCTGTAGACGCTGTACTTCTAATATTAACGTAATCAATAACATTTGCAATTGCTAGATTACGAAACATTACAGATACACGTTCTACCTTTTCCATCACCTCTCCACCAACGTTAAATGTGGTGGTAACATTACTGATCGAGATACCTGATTCTGATAATACCTCATCATAGAAATTATTAATTAATAAGGACATTCCACCAATTCCAGTGTCCATTCCATTTTCTTTCACAACCTTGTTTAACACATCCGAGGCATCTTTTGATTCTGCCTGTACTGTTCTCATGTTAGTGCTCATTACAATACCTAAGATTGCAACAAGTACGAAGCCAATTCGTTTCTTCAAGTTTAGATCCCCCATGATTCATTCGATGCATTTATTTCTGCATTATTACACATAAGTTACAGAAATGTTACATCCTTTATCCCTATCATACCAAATATCACGGAAGATGTCAACTTTTTGACACATATTTTAGCTCTATTACACAAATAATAAAGATTTGAGGAAAATGTCCACTAATATATTACTGCATTTTCAAATTCTTCCTGCAGAGAATCCATTAATTTCTGGACCGTGGTGATTTCTGTTACACGATATCCATTCTGACCTACAAAGGCAAAACCATTCTTAAAGTTACCCTTTTGTGCATTCATTAAAGCCAAAGCAATACAGTAAGGGCTTTTTTCATGCTCACAAGTCTTAATACACTGGTAAGGACAGTGAAATGGATGTTTCTTACCCTCCTCCGATGCTTCAATAAAAGAATTCTTTAGGGCTCGTCCTGGTAAACCTACCGGACTCTTAATGATCACAATGTCTTCCTCTTTACAGTCCACATAAGATTGCTTAAATTCAATCGATGCATCACATTCCTCTGTGGCTACAAAGCGTGTACCCATCTGAACACCGCTAGCACCCATCTGAAGGAACTTATAAATATCTTCTCCAGTATAGATACCACCAGCAGCAATCACTGGAATCTTTTTTCCATACTGATCTTCTAATTCGCTAACCTTGCTCACTACTTTAGGGATTAATTCCTCTAAAGTATATTCATGTTCTGATAGCTCATCTTTCTTAAAACCTAAATGTCCACCAGCCTTAGGTCCTTCTACGACGAAGGCGTCTGGCACGTAATTATACTTCGATACCCACTTCTTTGCAATCAGCTCAGCTGCTCTTGCGGAAGAAATGATAGGAACTAATTTGGTCTTAACTCCTTCTGTCAGATAAGCTGGCAAATCCAGAGGAAGGCCAGCTCCAGCAAAGATCACATCGATCTTCTCAGAGATTGACGTTTTTACCATATCAGCAAAATTAGACAAGGCTACCATAATATTAACACCCACTACACCTCTGGTTAATTCCTTCGCCTTTCTGATTTCTTCTCTTAATGCTTGTATACTTGTTTCAATGGGATTACTCTTATACCCCGGACGATCAAATCCCATACCTGCTGCCGAGATAACGCCGATTCCTCCTGCATTTCCTACCGCAGATGCTAAGGAAGAAAGCGATACTCCAATCCCCATACCACCCTGAATAATTGGAAGCTTTGCTACCAATTCACCAATGACTAACTTAGGCATTTCTTTTAATTTCATGTTTAGTCCTCCAGATTCGAATATAACTGAGATATCTACAGTATAAGTATACACGAAATAAGACTAGTTCTTGCATTGGGTGATAACAGTTTGGCATTACTCACATATCTCCACACGATTTCCTTCTGGATCTGACACACAGCTTTCAAAATAACCATCTCCAGTTATCCTTGGTGGACTTAACAATTCATAGCCGTCATCTACTAATCGCTGCGTTAATTCAAGAACCGCTTCTTTACTCCCAAGCGCAAAAGCCATATGGCTAAGACCATTGACCTTATCCATCACCTCTCGGCTGATCAGCTCTTGGTGCGCCATAACTTCAAGGCGAGGACCCTCAGCAAAAGTGATAAAGTAACTTGAAAATCCCTTGCCATTTACATACTTCTCATTGCTACTTCCATCAAAATAATTCACATAAAAGTTCTTAACCTTTTCTAGATCCTTTGCATATAGGGCTACATGGGTAATTCTACTCTTCATAAAAACTCCTCCCAATGAAATTATATTATCACTCTAAATAAAACTTTCTCAAATTACCTGCTACCACAATTGAACTTAACTTATCTTCCGGCTTATTAACAAGCACCACAATTGTCATGTCATCAGTTAAATATATAATATTGTAAGAGTTAAACACATCGGTACTGCCTCCATGCAGAATGCTTATGTTATCTGCAAAAACACCATACCCATAACCAGCATTTGTTGTAGTAAACTCCTCAAATGACTCTTTTGTCATCAAAGAATGCTTAATCAAGGCACGGTCCCATTTAAACAGATCGATTACGCTGCTATTCACATCTCCACAGCCAAATGCAAGGTTCTTTGGTATGCTATAATACCTTCCCTGAGGATCATATCCTTTGGCTTCTGTATTCTGAAACTCCGTATTGGTCTTTGTCATATTGCCTGGTGTAAATAAATTCTTATGTAAATAATCCTCATAGGTCATTCCCGAAACCTGCTCAATAATCTTACCTAACAGGTAGTAATTTGTATTACAGTAATAAAAATTTTCATCTGGAATGCTTTTTAATTGAGAAGAATAAAAATAATCAAGTACAAAATCTCTCTCTACCTCTTCTAGGTTATACTCCATTTCAATCAATTGCTCTGCTATCTCCTTGGGATAGAAGACATAATTATCATTGATATAATCGTAGAGCCCAGAACGCATCTGCAGTAACATTCTTAGTGTAATGTTCTCTCCTTTTGTAAACTTAGGAAAATACTTGGTCAAAGTATCCTCAACGGATAACTTCCCTTCTTCTTGTAACTGTAGGATCGCAACTGCGGTCATCTGTTTTGTGATGGAGCCAACCTCAAACGTAGTATTCATGGTATTTAAGCTTTCTTCCTTTTCATCTGCATATCCATATCCTTTTGCCAGGATAATCTCATCCTTTATTCCAATTAAGATAGATCCTTGAAACCTACAGTTTTTAAGATAGTTATCTACCTTAGTAATAAATTCATTATACTCCTCATTCTCAATATATTCCTTGCTTTCATCGATCCGTATTATGCTTTCCTTTGATTTTGTTGAACAAGCTGGAAGTAGAACACAGCAAAGTACTACAATAAGGAAAAATATAAATGCTTTTTTCATGATAATCTCCCCAGGGATCCCCCTAACATAGCTTGGTAGCTTTAATTATGACTACTAGTAAAAGACCTAGTAAATCAAGTTAACTAGTGTCTTTGGTTTTCCATCCTGACATAACCCTTCTGCTTGCTGCTGACATTGCAAAAAAATATCATCTGGAATTAATTTTACCACAAGTGTTACCAAGAAGGGAAGGAGAATCAGATCATCTAAGTAGCCTAATATCGGGATAAAGTCTGGTATGAGATCAATTGGTGATAAAGCATATATCATGGTAACTCCAGCGATCACCTTGGCAAACCAAGGTGTCTTTGGGTGTTTTAAGGCAATAAATACTGCTGGTATATCGGTTTTTAGTTTTTTCGCTCGTTCCTCCAGATCCATAAAATTAAACCTCTAAATCGATAAAGGAATATGATGTAACATCAAATAGCCCTATATCTGTTAACTTTAACTCAGGAATTACCGCTAAGGCCATAAAGCTTAAGGTCATAATTGGATCTACTTCTCTAGAGATACCAAGCTTGTCATGAGCATCCTCATGAATCTGTTTTAATTTTTCGTTGATCCATTCCCCAGGTTTGTCACTCATAATTCCACCAACCACCATTGGCATTGTATTCACTATCTTCCCTCCCTGCACAAGGATAATGCCTCCATTCTGAGCGATCAGTTCTTTTACTGCAAATGCTATATCTTCGTCACATGTTCCCACACTAATAATGTTATGCGAATCATGTGCAATAGAAATTGCTATTGCTCCTAATTGAATTCCATAACCGCCAAGTAATGCCAGGGCTACGTTTCCAGTATTTTGATGACGTTCAATGACAGCAATTTTAGCAATGTCTAAACTTGGGTCAAATACAAACTCTCCTTGATCATTACATACAACCTTGGCAGTTTTCTTTGCCGTTAAAACACCAGCAGGTAAGATATCCATAACGTTAACATAATTAGAAGATAACTTCATGCGTAGTTTTTCTATGGAAAAATCTTTGACCTGAAAACGTCCAAATACCTGATCAATCGGATATTTTGACTCAGTCGGCAAATACTTTCCTTGACAAGCCACTTCTTCTCCCATTAAAAATACTTGATCTACTCGAAACTTCGCTAGATCCTCAAATAAAACGATATCTGCACGTAATCCTGGTGCGATAGCTCCTCGATCGTATAAATGATAACACTCTGCTACATTCAAGCTAGCCATCTGAATCGCAACAAGAGGATGGATTCCCTCCTCCACACAGATCCTTAGATGATGTTCCATATGCCCATGTTCTAAGATAGTTTTTATTTGACGATCGTCAGAACATAATAAACAACGGCGGCTGTTATGCATGGTCACTCCTTTTGCTAAGGTACGCAAGTCATGACAAGCAGAACCTTCCCGCAATTGCACATACATTCCTCGGCTTAATCGATCGAGCATTTCATCTACGGAAGTACACTCATGATCCGTATGAATCCTAGTAGCAATGTAAGCATCTAGTTCTTTTCCGCTAAGATTCGGACAGTGTCCATCCACAATCTTATTTTCCTTCCATGCTAGGATTAATTTATTCACGACTTCCTCCTCGGCAGTAATAACACCTGGGTAATTCATAAGTTCCCCCAAGCCTAAGATATCCTCATCATGAATCACTTCCTTAATAATTCCTGAATCAATGTCAGCACCAGCATGTTCAAAGGGAGTTGCTGGAACACAGGAAGGAATCATGAATTTAATGTCCAACTTCGTTAGCTTAGAAGCCTCCTTCATATAGTTTAGACCATCCATACCACATACATTTACGATTTCATGAGGATCGGCAATAACGGTTGTGGTCCCATGTGGTACCACCAGCCTTCCAAATTCTTCTGGTGTTACATAAGCTGATTCAATATGTATATGCGCATCCATTAGCCCAGGAGCTGCATACTTACCCCTGGCATCAATCTCTCTTCTACCCTGATATTCACCAATTCCCGCAATCCATTCATCGCTAATTGCGATATCCATACCGGGAATCACCCTGCAATTATATACATCAATCAAGTTACAATTCTTGATTACTAAGTCTGCTGCTACCTTACCTGCTGCCACCTGAATTAACTTTCTTAATGCTTCCTTCTCCATACCAACTACCTTCCTTTCAATTACCTTTGCCCACTATAGGATATACAATTACTCTTTTGATTACTCAGCTTTTAAAGGAAAAACTTCCTTTTTGTCACTTTCCTCACTGCGAGCTATTTATACTGCTGTCTAGGTTAAATCAAAACAAATCATAAGAAATTTCCTTGAAATAAACAAAAGGTACAAACAATAATGTTTGCACCTTTGTTATCATGATTCACGACAAGTGAGACAGCTTGCTGACTCATCTTGCATTTTATACTACTTGCTCACAAACTTAATTCATATCTAATATAAATTTACAACACAGTAACATAATAAATAATTCATGTCAATACATATTAGATTGACCTATTACTTGTTTTCACCTTCCAAACGTTGAAACAGGATTCCCAACTCCGGTACTTTCGTTCCTGGAGAGATGTGTTTGTAAGCCCACTTCTTATCAATGCCAAATCCTGCAATCACTTTCTCAGAAGAAAACGGTAAGAATGGTTCTAATAAGACCGCGAAGTTTACTAATTGTACGATGCAATTATACAAGGTAATTTCGCAATCCCTAACATCCGTATTTCTTGAAATCCAAGGTGCCTTCCTATCAAAATACTTATTGGCAGCCCGAATTAATTCAAAGATATCCTCTAACCCATCTTTTAATTTTCCTTGTTCAATCTTATTCCCAACGTTTTGATAACATGCAATGAATCTAGTCTCAATTTCATCTTCCACTTGGCCATCTGGAACTTTTCCTTCAAAATACTTATGAACAAATACCAGGACTCGATTGATAAAGTTACCATATGCTCCTAGCAATTCTCCATTATGACATTTGATAAACTCATTCCAAGTAAAATCAGTATCTCTCTTTTCTGGTCCATTGGCAATTAAAAAATAACGGATAGAGTCTGCCTGATAATTGTCTACAATATCCTTCACCCAGATTGCCCAATTCTGGCTCGTTGAAATCTTTCTTCCCTCCAAGGTCAAATATTCGTTAGATATAATGTCATCTGGCAAACGATAATTTGCACCATGTGCTAATAACAGAGCCGGAAGAATGATAGTATGAAATGGGATATTATCTTTTGCATGCACATAATAATGCCTTGCATTTTCTCCCCATAATTCCTCAAAGGCTACTCCACGTTCATTTGCAACTTGAAAGCTCATTGACAGATATCCTAATACGTTCTCCGCCCAGATATAGATCTTCTTATGCTCATATCCAGGAAAAGGAACATCAATTCCCCAGTCTAAGTCACGGGTAAGCGCTCGATCTCGTACCCCTTCTTCCAGGTAGCGGTTTGTGAAAGCAAGCGCATTCTTTCTCCAGTTACTCTGATTCACAAGAGCTTTTAATTCCGCTTCCAGCTTACTGATTGCAATGTATAAATGCTTCGTTTCTCTAAACACTGGCCTTGACCCACATATAGAACAAGTTGGCTTTACCAAGGTTTCCGTCTCTAATACCGCTCCACAAACATCACACTGATCCCCTCTTGCCTGATTCCTACACTTTGGACAAAGCCCTTCAACAAATCGGTCTGGTAAAAACTGATTGCAGCTTTCGCAAAATGCCTGAAGTACTGATTTTTCATACACATAATTAGATTGGTAGAGCTTCTGGTGGAACTCTCTCACAAAGCTAATATGTTCCTCCTGAGATGTCTTACCATACAAATCATAACTAAACCCTAACTTTTCAAAACAAGTTTTAAATTCCTCGTGATAATGATCACTTACTTCCTGGTAGGTCTTACCTTCCTGTTTTGCACGAATAGTCACAGGAGTACCATGACAATCACTTCCGGATACATAATATACATCTTGCCCTTTGGCACGATAGTAACGTGCTATCACATCTCCAGGTAACAGTCCTGCAAGATGCCCAATGTGCAAAGAGCCATTGGCATACGGCCAGGCTCCACCAATTAATATTTTTTTATTCATATCAAAACCTCGCTTTCGAATCTAATTTTTGTGCTTGCCCTTTCCTAATTTCCGACCTAATCTGATCACTTTGCTTTCGCGCAAATAAAAAAACTCTCACCCCCGAAATATATATTTCGAGGACGAGAGCAATGCTTCGTGTTACCACCTCAGATTCACTGATACCTTGCGATATCAGCCTCAGCAGCTACGGACATAAATCATACATCGATAGCCTGGCACTGTAACGGGTGCATCCGTCGTAGCCTAATCCAAACCAGAGTCGGTACGCAGCTCCGAGACCATATTCAAAGACTACTTCCATACCCTCTCTCACCAAACAGGGCTCTCTGTGATTTCCCTCATCTTTTACTCTTCTCTTCCTTGCCTTTGCTTTATTACATTTTTAATTTTATGAATATTACCATAATTATGCATCTCTGTCAACATATACATTGAAAGTGTGTGCATTTTATGATAATATGTAATTACTGTTTCCCTATATTGTGAGCGAAACAGATACTTATTATTATAATATGATTTGGAAGGGTGGAATGTGATCCGGCATACTTGATGTTAGAAATTCAATCACATAAGTTATCTGGAGAAGTAATATAGAATCATTAATTGAATTGGTCCCATTGCTGATTACGATCAGCTTTTTTGGTGTACCCAAGTTTCAATCATGATTTTATATTTACTCTCGGTTAATGGTCACTCTTATTTTTTTGAGCCGTTGAGTAAAATCACGGCTCTTTTTATGTGCCCAAATCACACTACTAACAATTAGAAAGGAGAAAACCAATGTAGAATTACAATGTTAGTAATTACATATCTTAAAAAAAATAAAAAAGGAAGTGTACTTAGAATGTTAAACAAGTTAATGAGTTATTTAAAGAAGCCAGAGTTATATGCAGCAAGCAGCTCTAAATTCTGGGATGATGAACACATATCCAAAAGCATGCTAGCTGCTCATCTCGACCCAGACTGGGAGGCAGCAAGTAGAAAACATGCATTTATTGATCAGTCTGTAGTATGGATCAATGAAATAGCACCTAGTAAAAAGTATCCTAATCTCCTAGATCTAGGTTGTGGTCCAGGACTTTATGCGGAGCAGTTCTATGAAAAAGGATATGAAGTAACGGCAATCGATCTTTCTCCTCGCTCCATAAGCTATGGTGAACAAATTGCTAAGGAAAATGGTCACAAGATTCATTATCTCTGCCAAAACTACCTTGAGATAGAATATTTCCAAGAGTTTGACTTAATAACCTTAATCTACTGTGATTTCAGCGCTCTTTCTCATAACCAACGCAAAACATTATTAGAAAAGATATATGCTGCACTTAAAAGCGGTGGAAAATTTATCTTTGATGTATTTACTACAAAGAATTACGAAGGAAAAAGGGAAAGTCAATCCTGGTATCTCAATCAGGGTAGCGGCTTTTGGAAAGATGATACACATCTATGTCTAGAAGCTCACTATATCTACGAAGATGAAATACGATTAGACCAACATATTGTAATAGATAGGGATGATCACATCAATGTATATCGAATTTGGGATCGTAGCTATACGAAAGATTCAATTAAAGAGGAATTAGAAAAAGCTGGATTTGAAAAAATTCAATTCTTTTCCGATGTTTCTGGAAAGCCATATGAGGAGAATTCAAAAACCATGTGCATCGTCGTAGAAAAATAGAATAGATAGTATTTGTCAACAAGATGAGTCAGCAAACGCCTCACTTGCCAGGAAGAAAGAGGGGGTGTCTGCCTTACGGCAAGCACCCCCTCTTTCTTCCTATGATAACTGTCTCTTACGTTCATCCTAACGTTTCATTCTAACGTTCCATCCTTACAGTTCATCCTTGTGGTACATGTGACAATTATCTTCTCTTCACCGGACGTAACACTTCATAACCAAAGACTTCCGGATAATGTCGTTGATAATCCTGGCAGACTTCTTCATTCCATTCATATTTCTGGGTATCGAAGCCCAACTCCTCCAGATTATATTCCCAAGCTAACTTCTCTACTTTCGCCATAACTTCGCAATTATCTTTGATAAAGTCAAACGGTGGGTGGAAGAATACTAGATAATAGCTTGCTGGAAACTCTCTTACTTCAAATCCTGCTGGTATTTCTCCATCATAGTCCTGCGCTACTCCAAAACCGTAAAAATAGCTTCCTTTTCCATCCTTTTTTGTCCAACCAGCCATATGACAACCAACCACTGGATCTGATACATTTCTCATACTTTCAATGATGCCACAAAGCTCATCGCAATTATGATATTCCCAGAAATCACTGTAGCCAGTCGCCTTATCTTCCCAGATTCCGATATACTTATGAGCTGGAATGTACTCCATACGCACATTTGGTTCAGTTAAGCATGTTTTATTCATTGTATAATCTCCTATTCTATTATAATGTTCCGGAAAGAATACAACCTGCATGTTGGATAAGATGATTGGGCGTGGTTTTCTCCGATATGCGGCTGGTGTACATCCATAAGCATGCACGAATACTCTCGTCAGAGCTTCCTGTGAAGAATATCCATTCTGAATTGCTATATCCAAGATTCGATTCTCTGTATCTCGAAGATCAATCGCTGCGCGCGTCAGCCTTCTTCCTGCAATATAGCTTCTCATCGTCATCCCAACGATCTGATGAAATTTGGTGGAGCAATAATACGGAGAATACCCTATCTCCTTGGACATATCCAAAAGATTTGGCTGTTCGGATAGTCTTTCTTCAATCCAATATATCATTTTTTGTACTGCTTCATTCCATTCATACAAGGCTCATTCCCTCCTTCTAGATAGAGAATAACACAATCGTAATCTGA
>JAEYWQ010000315.1 GCA_023428885.1 Bacillota bacterium | reverse complement strand
TACAAATCTTGTGTTTTCAAGGGTTGTAGCACTTTTTTGTTATTAACCTAAAATAAATATGATTACTCTTACTTGTGTTTTGACCGTTTCAAACCGTTTAAAAACGGATCAAATTGGATTTTGCAATGGTAAAATTATGATATTTGTTGTACTATGTATTTAAGAAAGTGATTTGTGTTTGGTGGCAATTGCGAATCTAAATTTTGAAAAGGATGTTTAGGAGGGTGGGGATGCGGAATAAGTTTTTAATTTTATTAGTAAGCGTTACTGTTGCAAGTTTTCTTGTTTCATGTTCACAGAATTCAGATACAATAGAAACACAAGTGGATAATAAGGTTTCAGGAACGATAATACCCACTCCAATAGTTAGTTCGGTGCCAGAAGTTATTCCAACTCTTGAGCCGACAGTTACTCCTACTTCGATACTTGATAACAACAAAACATCTAATGATGATAGTTTGGATACGTATGACATTAATGTAGATATAAATTATAAAGTAATCCTTGACGATGATGTAAAAGATGTGAACCCCAATATCATTAAAGCTGTGCGACACGCTGTTATAGATAATGATGTATTTTTCGCTATGCTTAAGCATTATATTGATTATTCAATAAATATGGATATATACATATATGATGTAAAAGAGACGGGAAAGGATAATTGGGAAGTTTATTTTTGGACAAAAGAGCCCTCTGATGCGGAGTATGATAAATCTACTTATCAATTTGCTACTGTAGAAAAAGAAAAGTCGGGTTCATATATTGGTTATATTTTTCATTCAAGCCCACTTCAACTCGGTGACGAAACATATTAAGAAACAAAGCTTTAATAACAAAGAGTCGTAATCGTTTACTAATGCGAACTGAATGTAAGATTCAAACGAGCAGAGCTAAATTTACGCTCTGCTCTAAATTGTAGAACCTTTTCGGCTTTCTCCTTTAGGAGACCAACTTAAAGTATCATGTACATCAATTGTTCCAAGTTGCATTATTTTTTACAATATAGGCACTCCAAGTAATTAACCCCCAATTTTTACTTTAATTAATTTATTTCGCATCATCAATCTTCTTAATAGTATCTTTGAGAACAGCTTGTCTTACAGATTTCAAGTAATCAGAGAAGGCTACCTTATCATTCGCATAGGTATAATTGAGTTCATATTCTAATGGAATCCATGTAGATATATCAGATAAATTGTGCTGAATCAATGCTTCCAGACCATCAATGGCTTTATATATTTTAGCTTCCACGGTTTTACGCTCTTCCATTTCCTGATATAGTTCTTGCATTTCCACTGCATAATTCTCTGGTAAGGAATGAACCCAGTTATTTAAGAGCTTATCTTCGATCTGCTCATGGGCCGAGCTCTTTTCAAATGTAGGAATGTCTCCAGTAAAACATTCTCCCAAGTCATGAATAATGCACATTCTGATCACCTTATCCATGTCAGCTTCAGGAAACTCATCTTTCATAAAGAAAGCCATCAAAGTCATCATCCAGCTATGTTCTGCAACACTCTCGTGTCTACCTTTAGAAGTATAGCAATGGCGGGTTGTATCTTTCAGCCTTTCAGCGATTACTAATGCATCTAATAATTTTCTTGCTTCCATCATCATTCCTCCTAGATCATTTGTCTCTTATCTATTGTTACATCATACACTTAATTACTTAATATTTCCATTATATTTTATAAGTGTCACACAGAAATAAATAACTGACTATTTCAGTCCGATCTTTGCCTGCCTATCCTCAAGGGCACTTCTTTGTTCAGGTTCACAAGAAAAAAGCTGCTGCAGATCATAATAATCTCCAACAGCTTCATTGATACTACAGCCTATTTGACATACAGATATGAATTAATATATCTTCTTCTTTAACTTATCATAACAGTATTTGCACATTGCCTTGTACTTTTCATTCCCACCGATATCCACTTGTTCCCCATGGGTTATCAACTGACCTTGTTCATTAAATCGGGCATTAACCGTAGCACGTCTACCGCAAGAACAAACTGTCTTTATTTCTTGAAGACTTTCAGCAAGCTCAATTAATCGCTTACTACCTTCGAATAAGTGTTGTTGAAAATCATTAAGTAAACCAAAGCATATTACATTATGATGAAAGGCGATCTCTGCTAATTCATCTACTTGTACTTTGGTTAAGAATTGAGCTTCATCTACCATAATAATATCTGCTGGATGCTCCTTAAAAATCTCATGAACACTGTCTTCTTGAAAAACCATAATGCAGGATGATTCCAATCCTACTCTTGACTTAATCACCGCTTTTTTTTCACGATCATCAATCCCTGGTTTTAAGAGCAACACTTGAAACCCTTGCTCCTCATAATTATGCTTAATCATCAATAAATTAGCTGACTTGCTGCTATTCATACATCCGTACTTAAAATATAACTTTGCCATAAAGTATATCCCACCCTAGTTTGTAAGTTTTTTCGTAACAGTGAAACTACTAAACTGTTACGTTTATTCCAATGTTTATTCTTGTATCGCAGCAACAATCGCTGGGATCAATTGCTTTTTACGTGATACTACTCCCTCTAAGATAAAGCTGTCATTGGTCTGTTTTACATTGAAGGCTCCTTCAATTAAAGACTTTGACTGGTTACCAACAGAGAGGAGCTCCGTGGATTCACGGATGATATTAGTCAGCATAAAGAAGACCATGTCAATATTATGTTCCTGAATTGCCTTCTCCAGATATGGAAGCAAGCGTTCTTTTATCACTGAAAGTTCCAGTGCATTCAAAGAAGTAATCTGACCTACCCCAAAACTAACATCTCCAACAGAAAAATGTTTAAAGTCTTGATAAAAGATTTCTTCTGCAGATTTCTGCTTGAGATTACTTCCTGCTTCAAACATCTCACCTGCAAATTCAACCACATCTAAGTTTGCGATCTTGGCTAAGCTTTCTGCTGCCTCTTTATCCCACTTGGTACAAGTTGGAGAGCGATACATTAAGGTATCAGAAATAATGGCTGCACACAGAATGCTTGCTATTTTGGGTTCAATCTCAATGTGATTTTCACAATACATCTGATAAATAATGGTTGCAGTACATCCAAGAGGCTGATTACGGAAGAACACCGGCCGCATTGTTTCAATGGTACCCAAACGGTGATGATCAATAATTTCTAAGATTTCCGCATCTTCTATACCATCCACAGCCTGATCCTTCTCATTATGATCAACTAAGATTACCTGTTTACGTTCCATATTCAAGAGATTACGTCTTGAAATCATGCCACGATAATTTCCTTTATGGTCAAGGATAGGGAAATCACGGTTTTTCTGTTTCGCCATTACAGTTTTAATTTCGTCCACGAAATCATCGGTACGGAAGGTAATCACATTATCTTTAATCATAAAATGATTGATTGGCATACTTTGATTGATCAAACGAGCCACTGTATAGGTATCATGAGGAGTACTGATAATGGTACAGCCTCTCTCCTGAGCCAGTTTACGGATGGTAGTTGAGACCTTAGCACCTTCACAAACCACAATACAACTTGCCTTCATCTCAATCGCGCAAAGCTGGGATTCATAACGATTACCCAGGATTACTAAATCATGTTCTTCAATATAGTCTTCCATCAGATCCGGGTTTGCTGCCGCAATTAAGACCTTACCTTGTCTAACAATGGCATTTTCATCACCCTCCAGCATATTAGCTTCCAGAGTTTCTAGAATATTTTTATAAGGTGTCTGCGCTTGAGCAAGAATCTGATTGTCGTATACCTCCATGTAGGATGTGGCTATATCGCCAATCGTAATGATACCTGCCAGTTTATCCCGATCTGTAATCGGTAGAGTAACTACGTTATTATCCTTCATTAAGGACCAGGCCTTTTTTAAGGAGATTAGCTTGTTGACACCTGGTGTTTCTCTAATCTCAATATCCTTCACCTGTGTCCTAACATCAGCGATATACTCTGGTGGAGTCATTTGAAACCGATCCAATACATATTGAGTCTCTGCATTCAGCTGGCCAGCACGTTTTGCTATATAATCCTGTCCAGTAAGCTTTCTCTTCAATTCTGCATATGCTAATGCAGAGCAAATAGAATCCGTATCCGGATTCTTATGCCCAATGATATTTATTTTCTTTGTGTTTGTAAACATTAACATCCTCCACTATAAATTCCTTACCTTAAACTCTTTTTCTGCTTCACGTCTCTGATCCTTCTTGGCAATATCTTCACGTTTATCAAAGAGTTTTTTACCACGTGCAATTCCTACTTCCATCTTCATCAGACTTCCTTTGAGATATACCTGCAAAGGTACTAGGGTATAGCCTTTTTGTTGAATCGTTCCTAGGATTTTGTTGATTTGATATTTATGAAGTAATAACTTCTTTATTCTTAATGGGTCTTTATTAAAGATATTCCCCTTCTCATATGGGCTAATATGCATATTATAAACATATACCTCTCCATGTTCAACTCTTAAGAAGGACTCCTTGATACTACATTTCCCCATTCGAAGTGATTTCACTTCGGTTCCATGTAGTACAAGACCTGCTTCATAAGTGTCTTCAATGAAATAGTCGAATCTGGCTTTCTTGTTATTAGCTATTAATTTAAAGCTATCCTTTGCCATGTCCTATTCCTCACTTTCTATACTACTTACTGTTTTCTTATCCAACAGTTCTACTAATTTTATTCTTCTCCGATTAGCTGAGCTTTCCCAACAACTGAAAAGTCAATCGTCTTCATTAGCTTATCTGTATTCTCTACACGTACTGTAATCGCTTCACCCAGCTTATAGGTCTTCTTTGTGTGCTCTCCGATGAGTTGATAATGTTCTTCATCATAAATATAGTAATCATCATGCATGTCAGCCATACGAACCATGCCTTCCACGGTGTTTGGCAATTCTACATACATTCCCCAAGCAGTAACTCCAGAGATAACACCAATAAAGCTTTCACCGATGAAGCGGCTCATATATTCTACTTTCTTTAACTTCTCAACCTCACGTTCAGATTCATCCGCACGGCGTTCCATGAGACTGGATTGCTTTGCAATTTCAGGTAAGATTCTTTCGTAATGCTCGATACGTTTTTCTTTGATGCCACCACGTAAATTCTCTTTGATAATTCGATGAATCTGTAAATCAGGATATCTTCGAATCGGTGACGTAAAGTGACAATAATACTTTGTTGAAAGTCCAAAATGGCCATCACAGCTAGTCGTATACTTAGCCTGTTTCATAGAACGGAGCGTCAATCTGCTGATTAAGGCTTCCTCTGGTGTGCCATCTATTTTTGCGAGTAGTTTTTGTAATTCCTTAGGATGAATCTCGTCCTGCCCTACATGCATCGTATATCCAAAGTTATTGATTAAGATGCTTAGTTTTTGAATCTTTTCCAGATCAGGATTTTCATGAGTTCGGTATACAAACGGAAGTTCCTGCCAGAAAAAATCTTGAGCAACAGTTTCGTTTGCCAGTAACATAAAGTCCTCTATAATCTTGGTGGCTTTATTTCTCTCATATGGCTTAATCTCAATCGGAACACCATTCTCGTCTAATTTAATCTTGCTTTCTGGGAAGTCAAAATCAATCGAGCCACGTTTTCTTCGCTTCTCCCGAAGGATATCTGCAAGCTCTAACATCAATTCAAACATCGGAACCAATTCTTCATATTCTTTGATTTCTTCTTCATCCTTGTCCTCTAGGATCTTCTTTACAGAAGTATAAGACATTCTTCTATCCACGTTAATTACAGTTTCTGCAATGCGATGCCCAACTACATTACCTTTGGCATCCACATCCATAATACAGCTTAAAGCCAGTCTGTCAGTTCCCGCATTCAAAGAACAGATACCATTGGACAACTTATGTGGAAGCATAGGAATTACACGATCCACAAGATAAACACTTGTTCCACGTTTTATAGCTTCCTTATCTAGAGCAGACCCTTCGGTTACATAATGACTTACGTCTGCTATATGCACGCCTAATTGGTATCCATCTCCCTGTCTTGTAATGGTGATTGCATCATCCAAGTCCTTTGCATCTTCACCGTCGATGGTAACTGTCTGCCAGGAACGAAGGTCTAGCCGGCCAGCAATATCCTTACCATCAAGCTCTTCTTGTGTTCCTTCTACCTGTCTCAACACTGCCTCTGGAAATTCCGTAGGAAGACCATTCTCTAGTATTACTGAGATAATATCAACACCTGGATCATTGATATGTCCAATAATCTTTGTTATCTTACCCTCTGGATTCTTACTCTCATTGCCATAATCCGTGATCTCTACTAAGACCTTATGACCATTCACACATCCTTTGGATTTTTCTTTCGGTATAAAGATGTCACTACCAAACTTTGCATTGTCTGGTATAACAAAGCCAAAGTTCTTACTCTTTTGATAGGTTCCAACCAGTTCAGAGATGTTACGCTCCAAAATAGCCATAACAATACCTTCTCTACGTTTCCCCGTCTGCTCCTCTAAGATGCTGATCTGAACCTTATCTTTGTTCAATGCACCTTTGGTTTCGCTCTCAGGAATAAAAACATCACCTAAGTCTTCTTCCCCTTCAATTTTAACAAAACCAAATCCTCTGCTCGTCCCTGAAAATACGCCTGCCTTAATATTACCATTACTTTCTCTATATCTGGCATTCCCATCAAGCATGATCTTTCCATCAGCTAAGAGAGCATCCAAAACTAACTTTAAATCATCACGTTCTTGTTTAGGC
>JAEYWQ010000313.1 GCA_023428885.1 Bacillota bacterium | reverse complement strand
ACTATGGACGTTTCTGAAGTTTTTGATGCAATAGTTAAAATACTAGGATAATGTCAGATAGGGAAAGTTTTAGGTAGGAGTGATAAGTTATGGCAGTAACGATTAAATCAGCAAGAGAAATTATGCTGATGAGAGAAGCAGGGAAGATACTTGCTAAAGTGCATGAACAGTTGGAACAATTGATTCAACCTGGAATCTCAACACACGATCTTGATATCGCTGCAAGAGAAATCATACGTTCTTATCATTGCATTCCTTCTTTCCTAAATTATAATGGTTATCCAGCTGCTGTGTGCGTTTCGATGAATGATGAGGTTGTGCATGGGATACCAAGCAAAAAACGCATCATCAAAGAGGGGGATATCGTTAGTTTGGATGCCGGTGTTATCTACCAGGGATATCATTCAGATGCTGCTAGGACAATTGCGGTTGGTAAGGTACCAGCTAGAACACAAGAGTTAATTGCTGTTACAAAGCAAAGTTTCTTTGAAGGTATGAAATACGCCAAAGCGGGCAATCATTTACATGATATCTCTGCTGCAATTGAGGATTACGTGGTCTCTCATGGATTTACCTGTGTTCGTGATCTTGTAGGTCATGGTATTGGTCAGAACATGCATGAAGAGCCACAAATCCCAAATTTTAGACAAAACCGAAGAGGAATCTTGTTAACACCTGGAATGACCTTGGCAATTGAGCCAATGGTTAATATGGGTGGATACGGTGTATGTTTATTGGATGATGAGTGGACGATTGTGACTACAGACGGCTCGTTGTCCGCACATTATGAAAATACAATACTAATAACAGATGGAGAACCTGAGATATTCAGTTTGAAATCCAATTAGAAGATAGAGATTACAAAAAAAATCTTATCTCATTTAGACGAACAGGAGGTATGGAATGTCTAAGACTGATGTTGTAGAAATTGAAGGAACTGTGATTGAAAAGTTACCAAACGCAATGTTTTCGGTTGAACTTGAGAATGGGCACAGAGTGTTAGCTCATATTAGTGGAAAGCTAAGAATGAACTTTATTAAGATCGTTCCTGGCGACAAGGTTACACTTGAACTTTCACCTTATGATTTAACAAAAGGTAGAATTATTTGGAGAGATAAGTAATTAATTCAAATGTTTGCTTTTATGGTACTAATAGTGTAAAATTGACAAGTAAACTTGTTGATTTTTAGGAAAAATAGTTCTTGCTATTAATAAACTTCAATGTTATAATAATAGACGGACTTTTTTTGAAAGGAGTGAATTGTAATGAAGGTTAGATCTTCAGTTAAACCAATTTGCGAAAAGTGCAAAATTATTAAACGTAAGGGAGCAATCAGAGTAATCTGTGAGAATCCTAAACACAAACAAAGACAAGGCTAATACAATTGAATATTAAGTTTGATTGTTTTTATAGAGTGCGAAATTGTACTTATATAGAAATAGTTCTTGCTTTCTGTGTTACAAGTGCGGATGTTGGTTATACTCTTAACTAATTGTAAGGGGAGACCCATCAAGCATGATTGTGATATTGTGGGCAGTGGTGGCAACCACGGCTTTAGAAGCAAGTGTTATTGTCACTTGTTTCTTTCGGCACAGCGAGACTGTGACCGTCACAATTTAAAGCGGCTGACGTGATGGCATCCGCTTGGGGTGCCTCTTTTTTTATGAGACACCGGGCAGCGTTGTGCATCACGGTAAAAAACAATAGCAACATGAGGTTGCAAACAAGTTACTATGCATTAATTATCAAATTATGGAGGTGCAAGGTCACATGGCTCGTATCAGTGGTGTAGACTTACCAAGAGAGAAACGTATTGAAATCGGACTTACTTATGTATATGGTATCGGTAGAGTAAGCTCCAATCGTATTCTTGCTAAAGCTGGCGTTAATCCTGACACACGTGTTAGAGATTTAACTGATGAAGAAGTTGCTAAGATTCGTGATGTTATCGATGAAACAACTATCGTTGAAGGTGATTTAAGAAGAGAAATCGCCATGAATATCAAGAGATTACAGGAAATTGGATGCTACAGAGGTATCCGTCATAGAAAAGGTCTTCCAGTTCGTGGACAGAAAACTAAGACAAACGCTAGAACTAGAAAAGGTCCTAAGCGTACTGTTGCTAACAAGAAGAAATAGTAATAGAAAATCCAATAGGAGGGTTTGTAATGGCTAAAAAGATAGCAGCTAAAAAAGTGACTAAAAAGCGTGTGAAGAAGAACGTTGATCGTGGACAGGCACACATTCAGTCATCTTTTAATAATACAATTGTTACCTTAACAGATGCTGAAGGTAACGCTCTTTCATGGGCAAGCGCAGGTGGATTAGGATTCAGAGGATCCAAGAAGTCAACTCCATATGCTGCACAGATGGCAGCTGAAACAGCAGCGAAAGCAGCTGTAGTTCATGGTTTAAGATCAGTAGAAGTTATGGTAAAGGGACCTGGTTCAGGAAGAGAAGCAGCAATTCGTGCGCTTCAGGCTTGTGGTATCGAAGTAACAAGCATCAAGGATGTAACTCCAGTTCCTCATAACGGATGTAGACCACCAAAACGCAGAAGAGTCTAATAGGAGGTAATTTAAGATGGCAAGAGATATGAGTCCTGTATTAAAGAGATGTAGAAGTCTTGGACTTGAACCAACATTCTTAGGAATTGATAAGAAGTCCAATAGAAACTTCGCAAGAGCAGGTAAAAAAGTAAGCGAGTATGGAACACAGTTAAGAGAAAAGCAAAAAGCTAAGTTTATCTATGGTGTTTTAGAGAAGCCTTTTAGAAACAACTTTGATAGAGCTAAGAAGTTAAAATTCGGTACAACTGGCGAGAACTTAATGATTCTTTTAGAGTTAAGACTTGACAACGTAATGTTCCGTTTAGGATATGGTAGAACTAGAACAGAAGCTAGACAGATCGTAGATCATAAGCATGTTTTAGTAAATGGCAAATGTGTTAACATCCCATCTTACCAAGTGAAAGCTGGCGATGTAATCTCCATTAAGGAAAAATGCAAATCAGCTCAAAGATATAAAGATATTTTAGAAGTAACTGGTGGAAGAACTGTACCAGCATGGTTAGAAGCTGACCATGAGAACTTAACAGGCACTGTAAAGGAAATTCCTAGCAGAGATCAGATCGATGTACCTGTAAATGAAATGCTTATCGTCGAGTTATACTCCAAATAATAATTTTATTGTTTGGTTTATCCTCGGAAAAACCCAGAAGGAGGGTCTACTGTGTTTGATTTTGAAAAACCAAAAATTGAGATAGCTGAAATTTCAGAAGATAAGAAATATGGCCGTTTTGTAGTTGAACCACTTGAGCGAGGTTACGGTACAACTCTCGGCAATTCTTTGAGAAGAATTATGCTTTCATCTTTACCTGGTGCTGCTGTCAGTCAAGTTAAGATTGATGGTGTTGTACATGAGTTTTCAGGCATTCCTGGCGTAAAGGAAGACGTAACTGAAATTATCATGAACATCAAGAGCCTGGCAATCAAGAACACAAGCGAGACAAATGAGCCAAAGACCGCATACATTGAGTTTGAAGGCGAAGGCGTTGTAAGAGCAGGCGATATTCAAGCTGATCCTGATATTGAGATATTAAATCCTGATTTAGTAATTGCTACATTAAACGGCGGCTCCGATAGCAAGCTGTACATGGAACTCACAATTACAAGAGGCAGAGGTTATATCAGTGCAGATAAGAACAAAAACGATGATCTACCAATCGGTGTCATCGCAGTTGACTCTATCTACACACCTGTTGAACGTGTTAATTTAACAGTTGAGAATACACGTGTTGGTCAGATTACCGACTTCGATAAGCTGACACTTGATGTGTTTACCAATGGAACTCTAGTTCCAGATGAAGCTGTGAGTCTTGCTGCTAAGGTATTAAGCGAGCACTTGAATTCTTTCATAGATCTTTCCGAGAATGCTAAAACTGCAGAAGTTATGGTAGAAAAAGAAGATAATGAAAAAGAAAAAGTGTTAGAGATGAATATCGACGAGTTAGAATTATCTGTTCGTTCTTACAACTGTTTGAAGAGAGCCGGTATCAACACAGTCGAAGAACTTTGTAACAGAACGTCTGAAGATATGATGAAGGTTAGAAACCTTGGACGCAAGTCATTAGAAGAAGTACTAGCTAAGCTCAAGGAGCTTGGATTATCATTAAATTTGAGCGACGACTAGGTTCGTATGCTAAGGAGGTTAATAATATGGCAGGCTACAGAAAACTTGGAAGAACTTCAAGTCAGAGAAAAGCATTGTTAAGAAATCAGGTTACTAATCTCTTATATAATGGCAAAATCGTTACTACTGAAGCAAAAGCAAAGGAAATTCGCAGAATTGCTGAAGGTATGATTGCATTGGCTGTTAAAGAGAAGGATAACTATGAAACAGTTACAGTAACTGCTAAGGTTGCTCGTAAAGATAAAGATGGCAAGAGAGTAAAAGAAGTTGTTAATGGAAAGAAAGTTGACGTATTTGATGACGTTCAGAAAACTGTCCAAAAAGACAAAGCTTCCAGACTTCACGCTAGAAGAAAGATGTTAGCATATCTTTACCCTGTTACTGAAGTTCCAACAGAAGCTGCAGGAAAGAAGAAGAACACTAAGGAAGTTGATCTTACTCAAAAGTTATTTGATGAAATCGCTCCTAAGTATGTAAGCCGTAACGGTGGTTATACAAGAATCGTTAAGATTGGCCAACGTAAAGGTGATGCAGCAATGGAAGTTCTTATTGAATTAGTATAATTCACGAAACCACAAGTTAATGCTTGTGGTTTTTTTGATTATTATTGGCTAAGGGAAAGTTATTGGCTAAGGGAAAGTTATTGGCATAAGGGAAGGTTGTTGGCAAAGGGACGACAGTGCAGTCAGTGTAGGCCATGGTATCTTTGTACCATTCCGATTACGCGAAATAAGAATTCTAAGGGTTAAAGGTGAAGATATTGAAGGTGGATGGGGCGGGCTCGATCGGCATCCGTACCGCTCACCCTAAGTTCACCATCCTTGGCGAACTTTCCCTGATTAAGAGAATAACCCTAAGAATTTCTAATTGCGCTTCATAGGTAATGGATACAAATGATACCAAGACCTACACTGACTGCTCTGTCTGGCTTTGAGAAGGAACGATTCAATGTGTCAGGGGATGTCATAATTCAAAAGAATCTGTTCTCCGGACACATTGGAGATAGAAACAATTCTTCGTTCAGGGCGTCTCATAAAACAAAAGAACCTGTCACTTAACACATCGAATAAAGAAACTATTCTTGTTCTAAAGGTGTGTTATAAAACAAAAGAACCTGTCATCTTACATATCGGATAAAGAACCTATTTTACGTGCCAGGGAGGGTGGCATGTGATACTACGGCCTGTCCCCTTACCATTAAAAGAAGAATCTTAAACCTGAGATATGGTGGGGTTTATATTCGCTATTCTCTTTGACGTAAGTGCTTTTTTCGATTATAATAGGTATATATTTACAGGAATCGAGGTGCGGATTTTGGAGCAAAATTCAAATGATCAAATTAGTGGAATTGTTGGACTAATCGAACATAATCGTGGACTTTTTGTTAATAAAAAAAATAGAATAATCAGTATTATAGCAGGAATTATTATATATCTTACTTTTCAAGTTATTATTGCTTCGGTATCTATGAGGGAATCAGATTCTCTTGTATTCGGATTTCGTGTTTCATCCACAACAATAATGTCAGTTTTTTGCCAACTACAGTTATTGACAGTAGTGTGCATACTGATTATTCAACGAGAAAAAGGATACATTGTTGATTGGGTTTTACTAATTATATCTTCTGTTGCAGCTATGTCTTCCTATTTACGTTTTGGTAACATGAATGCGCTTCAGGGGATGCTTATACCATTAACGAATTTATTAATTGTTATTATTATTCATAGTTATATAAAATTTTCTGCAAAAAAGTATAAAGAAGTGTTGGGTCAACGGGAAGAAATACTAGCACTCTATGAAGAGATAGCAGCGTCAGAGAGTACCCTGATAGAGCAAAAAAATCAGCTACTTGAGTATAATAGGGTATTAGAAGATAGGGAAGAAGAGTTAAATCAATTAGCGTTTTATGATCCTCTCACCGGATTGCCCAATCGTAGATTGGTTATTGATCGCTTAGATGCATTACTCCTGATAGGCAAAAAGGAAGACCGGAAATTTGCTGTCGTATTTGTAGACTTAGATAATTTTAAAAGAATCAATGATTCAGCAGGCCATCAGGTTGGTGATGAGATTTTACATGTGATTGCAGGAAGATGGAAAGAAGTTGTAGACAAGCACGATCTTCTTGCTCGTTTGGGTGGAGATGAGTTTGCAATCATTATTCAAAGATCACTAGATCAGGCCGAAATTGCTGATTATGTGAATCAATTAAGAGCTTCCTTGAATCAGGGCATTTATTATCATCAAAGAGAATTTTTTCCGAAAGCAAGTTTTGGAGTTTCTAGATTTCCAGAGGATGGAGATACATCTGAGTTATTATTAAAATATGCAGACATGGCTATGTATGAGGCAAAAGCAAAAAGACAAAATGAAATCTGTTTCTTTACTCAAGAGATGCAAGATCAATTTCAGAAAAAAGTTGTTATCGAAAGCCATCTGCAACAGATATTGTCACGAAATGAATTATCCTTGGTATATCAACCGCAATTTGATAGTAAAACCAGAGAACTTCGGGGATTTGAGGCATTGGCTCGATGGAGTAATAATAAATTAGGTACGGTATCTCCTAAAGACTTCATACCTATTGCAGAAGAGAGTGGTATGATTATTCCAATGGGGGAATATATCTTAAACGAAGCATGCAGAACATGTAAAGAATTGATGGACATTGCTCAAAAGAAATTTATGCTGTCAGTCAATGTATCAGCACACCAATTACTTGATGCCAGCTTCATACCAATGGTAAATCAAGTGCTTAAGAGAACAGGATTTCCAGCATCTTATCTAGAAATGGAAGTAACAGAAACTGCATTTATTTCTTCTATGAGTCATGCGATCGCTGTGCTGAATGAATTAAAAGAGATGGGAATTAAGATCGCTCTTGACGATTTTGGTACTGGTTATGCATCCTTGTCCTATCTACAACAGCTTCCAATTGATTTGATCAAGATCGACAAAGCTTTTGTGGAGGATATTGTGACTGAAAAGATACACTTTGCATTAATTAAGTCTATCGTTGAAATCGCACATGAATTCTCTATGCAAGTGATTGCGGAAGGTGTGGAGGAAGAAGAGCAATTAGTGCTGTTAAAAGGTATTCACTGTGACTATATACAAGGATATCTATTGGGTAGACCAATGGAAGCTGGTATAAAAATCTTGCAAATACTTTGATAATGCAATACAATGTATGAGAACATGAATGGATCGATATAATATGAAAAACTGTATGTACAGTAAGGGAATCGACTATGATGTGTAATTTTTGATGTGTCACAAGCTATCTTGCGGCATGCATGGGGGTAGTATGAAAATGATAAGTGCAAAAAAGCTAGTATTTGAATATATTCGACGTGACGAAGAAGGTAATGTGGATGGTATTACACGTGCCATTGATGATGTTACGTTAGATGTTGCAGAAGGTGATTTTGTTGCGATCTTGGGGCACAATGGATCTGGTAAATCAACGATTGCAAAGCATATCAATGCTATCCTTACACCAACCGAGGGAACATTATACGTGAATGGCTTTAATGTGGCTGATGAAGAGAATGTCTGGGACATTCGACAGTCAGCAGGTATGGTATTCCAAAACCCTGATAATCAGATCATTGCCACTGTGGTAGAAGAAGATGTTGGGTTCGGGCCTGAGAATCTTGGTGTTGAGACTACCAAGATCTGGGAACGTGTGGAAGAAAGTTTAAAAGCAGTTGGAATGTATGAATATCGTGAGCACTCTCCTAATAAATTATCTGGTGGTCAAAAACAACGTGTGGCCATCGCTGGTATTATGGCCATGAGACCAAGATGTATTATCTTAGATGAGCCAACTGCTATGCTAGATCCAAATGGTAGAAAAGAAGTAATTAAAACACTTCATGATTTAAATAAACGTGAGAAAATTACGATACTTCTGATTACTCATTACATGGATGAAGTAATAAATGCAGATAAAATTATCGTAATGGATCAGGGAAAAGTGGTTATGCAAGGTACTCCGCGTGAAGTATTTTCACAGGTTGAACAGATGAAACATTTTCGTTTAGATGTTCCACAGGTTACTGAAGTTTGTTACGAGTTGCGTAAAAAAGGCATACCATTGCCACTAGGTATCCTGACAAAAGAGGAAATGGTATCAGCACTTCATGCTTTGTGTTAAATGACAGCTTGAGAATCGGAATGAAATGAATAATGCCTAACGTTGAAAGGCTCGGGTGTAAGATGGCTATAATATTAAATCAACTTAATTATATATATGGAGCAGGAACCGCTTACGAAAAGCATGCTCTGAAAGATATCGACATGCAGATCCCAGATGGTCAATTTATTGGTTTGATTGGGCATACCGGATCAGGAAAATCAACATTAATCCAACATCTAAATGGTCTGATAAAAGCTAGTAGTGGTGGTGTTTATTATAATGGGTGCGACATCTATGACAAGGATTTTAATAAAAAGGAGTTGCGGAGTAAGGTTGGGTTGGTATTCCAATATCCTGAACATCAGCTGTTCGAAACTACAGTGTTAAAAGACGTTCAGTTTGGACCTAAGAACCTAAATCTTGATCCTTTAGAAGTAGATCTTCGCTCATATGAAGCATTGAAAGTAGTAGGTATCAGCGAGGATTTGTTTGATGCTTCTCCCTTTGAATTATCTGGGGGACAAAAGCGCCGAGTTGCCATAGCAGGGGTACTTGCAATGAAACCGGAGGTTCTAATCTTAGACGAGCCAACTGCTGGACTTGATCCTAGGGGACGAGATGAGATTTTAGACAAAATTGATAAGATTCATAAGGAGAGAAATATAACAGTAATCCTGGTTTCTCATAGTATGGAGGACGTAGCTAAGTATGTGGATCGTATTATTGTTATGAATAAAGGATGCATAGCATTTGATGATGAGCCAAAGAAAGTGTTTGCCCATTATAAAGAGTTAGAGGCAATCGGTTTAGCAGCACCTCAAGTCACTTATGTAATGCATGATTTGAAGAAGTTAGGAATAGCAGTACAAACAGATGCAACGACTGTGAATGATGCAGTATCAGAAATATATACTTGGTGGAAGACCGGAACGAGAAAGGGTTAGATATGATCAGAGATATCACTATAGGGCAATATTATCCGGCAAATTCTATCATTCATCGACTAGATCCACGTATCAAGCTGATTGGTACATTTGTCTATATTGTTTCTCTATTTTTATTTGAGTCCTTTTGGGGATACTTATTAACAGGAGCCTTTTTACTAGGAAGTATCCTTTTATCCAAGGTTCCATTCAAGTTCATCTTAAAAGGACTAAAATCAGTCATCTTTTTATTACTTTTTACCGTATGCTTTAACTTATTTTTAGTACCAGGCGAAACGATATGGGAGCTTGGTTTTCTTAAGATTACCAAAGAAGGCTTATCGAATTCAGCTTTTATGGCAATTCGTTTGATTTCTTTGATCTTAGGATCTTCTTTAATGACCTTTACTACTACTCCAAATCACCTTACCGATGGTATAGAGAGTATACTTGGTCCATTAAAAGTTCTACGCGTTCCAGTGCATGAGGTTGCTATGATGATGTCAATTGCACTACGATTTATTCCAATCTTGTTAGAAGAGACCGATAAGATTATGAAGGCTCAACAAGCAAGAGGTGCAGATTTTGAAACTGGTGGTATTATTAAACGAGCAAAAGCTCTGGTACCAATCCTGGTACCATTATTTATTTCAGCTTTCCGCCGTGCTGGTGATTTGGCGATGGCAATGGAAGCAAGATGCTACCGCGGTGGTAAAGGTCGTACCAAAATGAAACCGTTAAAGTATAAATCGAGAGATTTCTTAGCTTTTGTCTTCTTTGTTGTCTATATCGCAGCTATTTTGGTATTGAATAAGGTTGTGTAAGGTTAAGTCCAGGAAACCGTATGGAGTGGTAAAACGATGAGAGTTATGTTAAGAGTTGCATATGACGGAACGAATTACTGTGGTTGGCAGGTGCAACCCAATGCTGTCACAATTGAGGGTGTATTGAACCGTGAATTGTCAGCCTTATTAGCTGAAGAGATTGTAGTAATTGGGGCGAGTAGAACAGATTCTGGGGTGCATGCGCTTGGGAATGTGGCTGTATTTGACACGAATACGCGAATTCCAGCAGAAAAGATATGTTATGCCTTGAATCAGAGACTACCAGAGGATATTGTGATTCAGGAGTCCAAGGAAGTGCAACTTGATTTTCATCCAAGACACTGTGATACCAGAAAAACCTATGAGTATCACATCTACAACGCTCGTTTTCCAATGCCTCTGAAACGAAATTTCACACATTTTGTATATTATGATCTTGATGTTCAAGCGATGCAAAAAGCAGCTAATTTGCTGGTGGGCGAACATGATTTTGTGAGTTTTTGCTCTAGCAACTCTCAGGTGAAAGACACAGTTCGTACCATTTATTCTTTGGATGTTCTAAAGACGGATCAAGAAATAGTGCTACGTATTCGAGGAAATGGATTTTTATATAATATGGTTCGTATCATTGCGGGAACTTTAATTCAAGTTGGATATCATATGTATGAACCTGAAAAGGTGGTATGGATGCTTGAAGCAAGGGATCGGAATCAAGCTGGACCAACTGCTCCAGCCAAAGGATTAACCTTAGTTGAAATTGAATATCTATAGAATAGAAATCGAAAATCTATAGAACAAAAATCGAGTATCTGAAGAACTGAAAATGAATATCTATAGAACTGAAAATGAATATCTATAGAACTGAAAATGAGTATCTATAGAAATAAAATTCCTCTAACTGTAAAAAATATAGAGGGTTTTCTCTGCTATTGAAGCTACATTTTCAACAATTTCAAAATCACCGAATAAAAGTCATCTGAAAAATGACTTTTTCTTATGTCAAATTAGAAAATTTGCTAAAACAGCAAAAAACTTGAGTTTATCTGCTTGACAGTGGAAATTCCATACTATATAATACACGAAGTGACTTAAATAACCGCGAAAGCATGTATTTCTAGGACATAAGAAATGCGGTTCTTGTTAACAAATATAGACGAAAATATCAAGGAGGTAAACCAATGAAAAGCTTTATGGCTAGTCCAGCAACAATTGAAAGAAAATGGTATGTAGTTGATGCTACAGGACATACATTAGGACGTCTCACTTCAGAGATCGCTAAAGTTTTAAGAGGTAAGAACAAAGCTATTTACACACCACATATCGATACAGGTGACTATGTAATCGTTGTCAACGCTGACAAGATTAAGGTAACTGGTAAGAAGATGGATCAGAAGATTTATTACAATCACTCTGATTACGCTGGTGGTATGAGAGAAACAACATTAAGAGAAATGATGGCTAAGAAGCCAGAGGATGTTATCACTCTTGCAGTGAAGGGCATGCTTCCAAAGGGACCTTTGGGAAGATCTATGTTGACTAAATTACATGTATACGCTGGTCCAGAGCACGCTAACGCAGCTCAGAAACCAGAAGTACTTGAAATCAAATACTAATTAGGACTGAAAGGAGGATATAACATTGGCTAAAGCAAAATATTACGGAACTGGAAGAAGAAAAAGTAGTATCGCAAGAGTTTACCTTGTACCTGGTACTGGTAAAGTTACAATAAATAAGAGAGATATGGATGCATATTTCGGTCTTGAAACATTAAAGCTCATCGTTCGTCAGCCACTTGTATTAACAGAAACAGCAGATAAATTCGACGTTCTTGTTAACGTTCACGGTGGTGGATTCACTGGCCAGGCTGGTGCAATCAGACATGGTATCTCCAGAGCCCTTTTAACAGCAGATGGTGATTACCGTCCAGCATTAAAGAAGGCTGGTTTCTTAACAAGAGATCCAAGAATGAAGGAAAGAAAGAAGTACGGTTTAAAAGCCGCTCGTCGTGCTCCTCAGTTCTCAAAGAGATAATTATTTGGGAGACCAAAAGAACTTACAAACCTCAGAAACTCTGTGTTTTTGGGGTTTTTCTTTTTACCTTCATATGTTCTGAGGAGTTTTGAAAAGTGAAAATAAATAGCTGTATTTACCAAGCTACATTCAGTTCGTGGAGCTAGCTTGGTAAGGCAAGTCTTATCATGGATGTTTTTAATACCAGGTGGTATTGAGGACATTCTTTTTTTATTATATGTGCATATTAATCCATCAATGGTAATGCCTTGCGAAAGCAACAAATTCAGCCTCTATTGTCTAAAAATACAATTTAGCCTTGACATATCCAATTGTGGCATGTTATTATAATGAGAAAGATAATCACTCTCAATTAGAAGAGATATCAACATTTTATAACTAGTGCAGATTCTGCATATAGTTATTTTTTTTGGAGGATGAGACAGAATGAAATCTTATAAGTCTACAATAATTTTGCTGATTTGCACCATAGTATTGTCCCTATATTCCTTATTTGTGGGGGTATGGGATATCAAGCTTGGGGATGTACTTGCTGGGGATTTTGAGCAGATTGAAGTATTGCTGATATCTCGTTTGCCTCGTTTACTTGCCATTTTATGTACAGGCATTGGCATGAGTGTAGCCGGTTTGATTATGCAGCAATTGTGTATGAACAAATTTGTATCACCAACTACAGGAGCAACCATTTCCTCTGCTCAGCTCGGTATATTAATCGCCTTGTTATTTATGCCTCACTCCACAATCTGGAGCAGAGCAATTTTCTCGGCGGCATTTGCTATCTTGGGAACATGGATCTACATATGGTTTATACAAAGCATTAAGTTTAAGGATGTCATTATGGTGCCTTTGGTAGGAATTATGTTTGGCAATATTATTGGAGGTTTCACAAGTTACCTGGCTTATAAATACGAAATGACACAGGCCTTGTCTTCCTGGCTTACCGGCAGTTTTATTTCAGTTTTACGTGGACGTTATGAGATCGTATATATGGTGGTTCCGCTGGTAGTGATTGCATTTATTTTTGCAAATCAATTTAATATTGTAGGTATGGGGAAAGACTTCTCCAAAAACCTTGGTATTAACTATAATGTTGTACTTTTCATGGGATTATCGATAGCAGCTTTGATTACTGCAAGTATTGTAGTGGTAGTTGGTAGTATATCCTATATCGGTTTGATTGTACCAAACTTAGTTGCTATGTTTAAGGGTGATAAGATAAGGGGAACGCTTGTGGATACTGCACTGTTTGGTGCACTCTTCGTTCTGGTTTGCGATTTAATTGGTAGATCAGTAATTTCTCCCTATGAGCTTCCAATCGAATTGATTGTTGGAATTTTAGGAAGTTTGATATTCGTTGGAATGCTGATGTATCGATTGAATCATGGTAGTAAGGCACTAAAGATAAGAAAAGTAAAAAAGGTGGAGGAGATATGATGAATTTAGTTCATGCTGAAGAAACTCAACATCCGATTTTAACAGAGAAAAAAAGAAAAGTTGGAACTAAGAATTCTGCCAGATATAGTTCAAGTGGTAAAAAGCTCGTTATCCTTAGTGTTCTAGTAATCCTTGCAATTATATTGTATATGACAATCGATGTAAAATTTCATAATCCAAAGCTCTTTCGATATTCAATGAAGATCAGAGCACCTAAGGTTATCACTATGATCATAGTTGCTACTTGTATCGGTGGAGCGTCCATGGTATTCCAGTCAATTATCAATAATACCATTGTCACTCCTTGCCTACTAGGTATGAACTCCCTTTACTCCTTAATACATACTATTGTGGTATTTGTATTTGGTTCGACTAGTCTGTTTGCGAGAAACACGAAGTTAGCGTTTGGTTTGGACTTGGTACTCATGGGTGTAATTGCTACTATGATATATGGTTTTTTATTCAAAAAGACAAAGTACAATGTACTCTATGTTTTGCTGATTGGTACAGTCCTGTCTTCTTTCTTCGGAAGTATACAATCAACTATGATTCGTGTTATGGATCCTAACGAATATGATGCCCTCTTAACTTCCCTGGTGGCAAGCTTTAGTAATATGAATACGGACATTATTCTGATCTCCGTTCTCTTAATCCTTGCAATTATGATCTTTTTACGTAAAGAGTTAGCTCTCCTAGACGTGATTACTCTTGGTAAGAATCAGGCCATTAACTTAGGTGTTGACTATAATCGAACCATTCGTAAATTACTCTTAGGTGTGGTATTGCTGATTGCCATTGCTACAGCTCTTGTGGGGCCGATTTCATTTCTTGGTCTTATCATTGCTAACTTAGCTCGCCAAATGCTGAAAACCTACCGACATTCCCATCTCATCATGGGAGCAGCTCTGATTGGTGTCATAGCTTTGATTGGAGGACAGATCATTGTGGAACATGTGGTTATATATGCAGTTCCGCTCGGTGTATTCATTACAGTAAGCGGTGGAATCTATTTCTTATATTTGCTACTGAAACAAAGGAGGAGTGCATAAAATGCGTGTTGAAAAACTAACTAAGGTTTATGACGGTAGAACGGTTGTAGATGGTGTTGACTTTGAAATTCCTAAGGGGAAGGCTATCTCTTTCATCGGTCCCAATGGAGCGGGAAAATCGACGGTTATGCATATGATATCTCGACTGATTGAGTCAGATGCTGGCACGGTGAATTTTAAAGATAAAGACATTAAAAAGTGGAATAGCAAGGAGTTGTCAAAGCACCTTTCTATCCTTACCCAGACCAATAACATTCAAATGAAGTTGACCGTTAGAGAACTTGTTACCTTTGGTAGGTTTCCTTACTCTGGTAGCCGTGTGACCAAAGAAGATGAAGAAATCATAGATAAAGCAATTGACTTTATGGAACTTGCTGACATACAGGATCAATTCATTGATGAGTTGTCTGGAGGACAGCGGCAGCGAGCATATATTGCAATGGTAATAGCGCAAGACACGGAATACATTTTACTGGATGAACCAACGAATAACTTAGATATTTATCATGCAACCAGGTTGATGAAAACGGTTCGACGCTTATGTGATGAGTTAGGAAAGACAGTGATTCTTGTGTTGCATGAAATCAATTATGCTGCATTTTACTCAGATTATATTTGTGCTTTTGTAGATGGGAAGTTATCCAAATTCGGAACGGTTAAGGAGGTGATGACGAAGGAGAATCTATCCGAGATCTATAAGGTAGGTTTTGAGATTACAGAAATTGAGGGCAAGCCACTATCTATCTATTATTAAAGCAGAGATATAAATATAAAAGTCATAAAGAACAAAACATAAAATATACGATAATAGGAGACACATTATGAGAAAAGTATTTGGATTTGTATTAACCAGTGTAATGGTATTATCTTTAACTGCTTGCGGAGCAAAGAAGGAAGAAGTGAAGGAGACGGCAACTCCAACACCTGTTGAAAGCACTGTAGTGGAAAGTACACAAGAACAAGAACAGGTTCAGGAACAAGAGCAGGCACAGGATCCAGAGACTATTAAGATAAAAGCATACAATGCTGCGAAGGAAGAAGTTGAAATTGAAGTTCCATATAACCCAGACCGTATTGCAGTAATGGACTTAGCTACTATGGATATCTTAGATAATTTAGGTTTTGGAGATAGAATTGTTGCTGCATCCAAGGGTTCAGCGATTGATTACTTACAGAAGTATATTTCCAATGATGATATTATTAATCTAGGTACAATCAAAGAAGCTGACTTAGAAGCTGTTATGGAGAGTGAACCAGATGTTATTTTCATAGGTGGACGTCTTTCTGCAAGCTATGATGCTCTTTCTGAAATTGCTCCTGTAGTTTTCTTAGCTACTGACATTGAAATTGGACTAGTTGAAAGTGTAGAAAAGAATGCCTTAACGATTGCTAGCATGTTTGGTGCACAAGATCAGGTAAATACAATGCTTGCTGATTTTGATGCTCGTATCGAAGCTTTAGCAGCTGTGGCAAAAGATAAGACTGCTTTTATAGGTATGTTAAATGCAGGTGCACTTAATGTTTTAGGTAATGATGGACGTTGCTCTTTAATTGGAGTTGAAGTTGGATTTGAGAATATCGGTGTTGGAGTAGAGAAGGGTGAAAGTAAGGAAGGAAGTAGCGAAGCTACTGTAACAAGTGCTCATGGTAACGAGACTTCCTTTGAGTTTATCACAAGATTAAACCCAGACTATATCTTTGTTATGAACCGTGACGAAGCGGTTGGTACAGAAGGTGCTCAACCAGCAAAAGAAGTTGTTGAAAATGAATTAATCATGAAAACAGACGCTTATAAGAATGGAAATATTGTTTACCTTGAGCATCCAGGTGTATGGTACACTGCTGAAGGTGGTATTACCGCTCTTGACTATATGTTAAAGGATCTTGAAACAGCACTTCTTAATAAGTAAAAATAATTTTATTGGTAGTTAAATCGAAGCAGGTCCTAATATGACAAGGGGACGTGTTTGTTGATACAAAATTAGTGTGTCAACAAACACGTCCTTTATCACATTTTTTGTTATGTTTTCCTTTGTAGTTATGGTAGAATATTCCTACGCAGATGACAGGAGGTTGAGAAATGAAGTATTACATTGTAGATGCATTTGCAGATCAATTATTCAAAGGGAATCCAGCAGGAGTTTGTTTGCTGGATTACGAGCTATCTGAGGCTATCATGCAGAGAATTGCCTTTGAGAATAATCTAGCAGAAACAGCATTTTTATTACATAAGAATAATCAATATATCTTAAGATGGTTTACACCAGAAGTAGAAATTGACCTATGCGGTCATGCAACACTGGCTACAGCATTTGTGATAATGAATTACGTCTCACCTGGTATGAAGGAGATAGTATTTGAGACTCAAAGTGGTAAATTAACAGTGGTACGTGAGGGAGACATCTACACTCTGGACTTTCCTAACAGAATGCCAACAGCGATTGTTCCGCCTGAATTATTAGAAGAAGCTTTAGGCTGTAAAATTCTTGAAACACATCTGTCCAGAGACTTGCTTGTTCTAGTCGATCATGAGGATAGTGTTTTAAATCTGCAAGTGAATATGGAAAGGATTAAGAAAATAAGCCAAGATATGGCCTTTGCTATTATTGTAACAGCAAAAGGAGAGAACTGCGATTTTGTATCTAGGTTTTTTGCACCAAATGCAGGAATTATTGAAGATCCAGTAACAGGCTCAGCTCACAGTACCTTGATTCCATTCTGGAGTGAACGCCTTGGAAAGACTAAAATGCTTGCCAAGCAACTTTCACAGCGTGGTGGGACCCTGTATTGTGAATTTTGTAATGATCGGGTAAAGATAGGTGGAACTGCTATTTGTTATCTACAAGGTGAACTACTGATAGAGAATATGGTGAATCATAGCTATTAATCCTGCTAATGAGAATGGCAGATAAGTATAATTATGAGATAAGCGATTATAAAGGGAAAAAGATAAGGATTACAGACAGATTAGTGCACAAAATGACAAGAGGAAAGATCGTATCCATGTTATGATCATAAATGTAACAAGGTAGGAAAGGAAAGAATTTATGGAGTGGCTTGAATGTATTAAAAAAACGATTGATTATATGGAACATCATTTGTTGGATGCTGAAGGCGCCGAAGCAATCGCTAATGAGGTCTATATATCACCGTTTTATCTGCAAAAAGGATTTAAGCTTATGACAGGATATACGATGTCAGAGTATATTCGTAACCGAAGACTTTATCTGGCGGCATTAGATGTTATAGCTGACACAGATAAAGTGATCGACATCGCATATAAATATGGTTATGAAACTCCAGAAAGCTTTACGAAAGCTTTCTCAAGATTCCATGGTTATACACCTATGCAGATTCGTAGTGATGCCAGAAGAATTAAAGTTTTCCTACCCCTAAAAATATCGATTAGTATTCAAGGAGGAAATGACATGGATTATGTAGTAGAAAAGATGAAAGCTTTTAAAGTAATAGGATTTGAAAGATCCTTTGACTTCAACTCTTCTTATCAAGAAATACCAAAGTTTTGGGAGGAGACATATACAAATTATATAAAACCTTTGTGTGCAAAGGAAAAAGCAGAAGGTGAACTGGAAGAAACCATAACTAAATGCTGTATCGGAGAGTTTGGTATCTGTATTGATGACTCAAGTGAAAGCGGAAAGTTTCGTTATCTAATCGCTGGAATCTATAAGGATGGAAAGGTTCCAGAAGGGTTGACAGTATATGATATTCCTGAAGTTGAGTGGGCAAAGTTTAAGTGTATAGGACCATTACCAGGTGCCCTTCAAGCTGTAAACACTAAGATCTTTAAGGAATGGCTTCATGGAAATGCTGAGTATGAGATGTCTTTGGGTATAAACATAGAATGGTACAGTAACGAAAAGACGACCACGGATCCAAATTACGAAAGTGCAGTTTGGATTCCAGTAAAAAGAAGATAAATAAAAAATGGGTTGCCTTAAAATTGTCATTAAAGAGATGATAATTTATAGGTAACCCATTTTTTATTTCATGACAAGCGAGGCAGCTTGTTGACTTATCTTGTTTATGCAAAACAAAGTGAGTTTATATGGATATTTCAAAATTCTTGGGATTCATGTGTTTTAAATTATAGGAGATCTTAGCAGAAATCTTAGGTTTAGAATTCGCAAAATTCTTAAGGATTCGCTCACCTACAATAATACTATTCTCATAGCAAGCAGAAGGAAGAAGCACAATATATTGATTTATACTGTAACGAGAATAAGTATCTCCAGAACGAAGAGAATTTCCGATGACTTCTTCTAGGCGCTTCATGGCAATGGATAAGGATTTCTTATTATTACTATCTATGGAATCAATGGTAAATAAACATAAGTAGAAGGTTAATCCACTACGCTCCATGGATCTCGCCTGAACTTGATACAAATGTTGAAAGATGGAATAGTCGCAAAGATAAGCTCTTTTTTCATTATCACGTTCTATCAAATCTTCCTGGATCACATTCAGATCTACTTGGGGACTCTTTTCCTGTTTAATAATCTCTTTATATAAATCCAGCATCTGATCGGATGGTTCAATTCCAAAGTTATTATAGTACATATTAATACAAGTATTATATTGAGCAATTGCTGCCTGCTGATTACCAGAATGATAAAGGCTAAGTATAAAATGATACTGAATTAACTCATCATATGGGTCAATGGCCGTTGCAGTGCAACATAAGGTAATCATATCATCGTATCTTTTTCTATGTAATAAGAGGAGTAGATATTCCTGCACCATTTTAATGTACATTGTATGATAATATATGGTCATTGGAACCGCCCAGTCTTCTTCAGAAAACTTTGGTAAAAAATCTCCTTTATATATTTCGAAGGCCTTTTTATAGTAGTAGATTCTTTGATCCTCTTCAGTTTCTACGTTTCCTGCAAGTGCGCCATAAGATTCAAAGACTTCACCATCAATCACCAAGGATACCTCAGGGTTAAAACGAAAGGTACCTCGTTTGTGAAGAATTAATTTCTTGGTTGGATGTCCAAGCTCTCCTAGTATTGTACGTATACGATGGAGGGCTGTTTTTAGTGCATTCTCAGGGGCACTACTAGCACTTTCTTCTGGCCAAAAAAGATCAATCAGAGTGGATTGAGATATTTCTTTCGCATGAAAAACAATAATATATGCTAATAACATCCAAATCTTTTTGGAACGGCTATCATGGTCGGTTAGTATTTTATCCTGATATGAGATTGAAAAACCTCCCAGGGTTTGGATATAGAGTTTATCGTCCATACATTATCCCTTCTATTTTAACTGATTTTACTAGATTTGTTAATATTCGTAAATTTTTTATTACATAGTATTATAGATAAATAATTTTATGGTGTCAATAAAGAATGAAATTTGCTGCCTCATAATTTAGCAAAATAAGCAGATTTTTTGCTTAATGATAAAAAAAGTATATTAAGAACAGAAATCATCTAACAAAATCCATAAATGTATCTTTCTTGTAACTTTTATATGGTTAAATAAGGAATGAAATCAAGTATAAGAAAGGATCTCCTTTGATATGTTACAGAATAAAACACAAATTATGACAAACTTCGTTAGTGCTGCAAGGATTTGTATTGATGTTTATAACGAAGGGGAGATGCAGGGCAGATTATTTCACGCTTATCGTGAGGAGCCACTTATGTTTCATAATGTTATTGCTTTGCTAAAACTTTTAGGAAACTTATTTGATAGTTATGATTTCCCTCAAGTGAGTATGAAACCACGAAGCTTCAACGTACAACAGTCTCCAGAAAAACACCATCGTACAGAAGAAGTGATAAAGCTTAAACCAAATTCCTTGAATATGATTCGAGGAGAACAAGCTACATTCTGGGTAAAGGTTTTATTCCGGCAGAACGCTACTTGGCAAGGAAGTATTAAGTGGGTGGAGGAAGGAAATGAGATTAATTTTCGCAGTGCATTAGAACTGATTATGCTTTTGGATAGTTGCTTCTGTGATGCGAAAGCGCTGGATACTATGAAGGAGTCTAAAAAGGAAAAGGCAATTTAACGTAAATTAATTCTGGTGACATTACATAATGAGCCTGAAAACAGGAGCCATACCCTAGAATGTATGGCAGGTTAACCACGTTCCTATAAAAACGAGGCTGAAAATAGGGAGCTTACCCATATAAATGTAAGCGAACATTTACCATAAGGTAGATGGAAACCGAAAATAAGTCTTAAGGAGAATGCGTATGAACAAAAAGAAGAAATTTTTCTCACAAATGCTAAGTCTCGTCTTAGTAGCAGCATTATTGCTAGGAAACATGAATTTAACGACAGCATCAGCAAGTGCGGTGGACCGTTCGACAGTATATTTTGGTAGCACAAGTGATGATGTTTATGGAACGAAGAAGGCAGAATGGGTAAGTGAAGGCAATGTAGCTAAGATAACTTTCGATATCACTGCTAAGAAAGCGATAGGAGAAGTTAGTCAAGTTACTATGACAGATATTGTGCTAGTAATTGATAAATCAGGAAGTATGAGCACAAATTCTAGAATGAGTAAGGTAAAATCTGCTGCAAAGGATTTTGTTACAGGCATATTAGCAGGAAGTAATAAGGATTTCGTTAAGATTGGCGTTGTGACTTATTCATCTTCAGCAGATAGTCTTCTAGCAGGTGGCTTATCTAATAATATAACTGAAATTAATAATAAGATTAATGATATAAGTCCAAGTGGCGGTACGAATATTCAAGCTGGAATTCGAAAAGCTGATGAAATTCTAACAGCAAGTAAAGCTGCTCATCAACAGAATAACCAAGAAGTTAACCAGATTATTATTTTATTATCGGATGGTGAGCCGACTTATAGCTATAAGGCTACAGGATATGATAGTTCTAATCAGAGATTGACTTTCCCAACTAGTAACTTTACTACAGTAGGCGATGGTACTGTTTATAATCTTTACAAATATGGTTTTGGGGCGTTTGATGACAGATATAATATAAATTATTCCGTACCTGTAACTAAAACAGCTACTGTAATTGAATTCAATAGTAAATATTATACAAGCAACACTACAACACTTAGTAATGCATCTGTTGTTTCAACAGGACAAATAGCTAGCATAGAATTAAGTAAGAGTGGACAGAATTGGAAAACTAGTATTAATAATTATTTACCAGCAAACACTACTATATTGAGTAGTAATCCAAATGTTAGAAAAATAAATAACAATAAGGCTTATCTTGACCTTATGACTTATACAGCAACCTATACTGTAAATGAAACAAGAACAATTGCGGTAGATAATAATGGTACTCCAACCATTGATGAAGCAGCAGCTGTAAAAGCAAAAGGTACAACGATCTATACCATTGGTTATGATATATCATCTGATAGCAATGCAGACTTTGTAATGCGTAATGTTGCTTCTACTGGAAAATACAGATCAGCATCAACAACTAACGCTGAAAGTTCAATTGCAGAAATTTTAGAGATTATTAGTACTCAAGTTCAGCAAGTTATTGATACTGCAAAAGGTGCAAAGGTTGTAGATAAGATCCCTACTTGGTTCTCTGTAGACGTATCAAGTCTTCCTACAGGTGCTACTTACGATAGTACAAATCATACGATTACTTGGAATTTAGGTGATTTGAAAGCAGCAGAGGGTCAAGAGACTTTGACAAAGACTATAAGTTTTAACTTAATCTTAGATAAGTCCAAATTAGATGCTAATCAAGTATCAGCCGCTGGAAATATGATTGAAACTAATGTAAATAGTACGTTAAGCTATACAGATAGACAAAATCAACCTAAAGTTGTTGCTAGCACATTAGGTAATAATGTAGCAAATCCTGCACTTCCATTATCTACTTATGATTATGTGATTACATACATTATCGAGGGGAATAAGAATGCTGGAGGAAATATTGAAGGTTCCACAAGTACTGTTAGTGGAAAGGCATTCACAGGTCAAAAGATATATGTAAATTCAACACTTGAAGCATTGGGGTTAAGTTCTAGTAGATATCAAAACCCAGTGATAACTGGAAATGTAGCTAACGAGAATGGAAGCATGTTTGTTCTTGTTGGAAGTGATAACCAGTTAAATAAGGCAACTGTTAATGTAGCATTAAATCGTTACACTGTTACCTTCTATAGTAAAGAAGAAGGTGCAGCGGATAACACAGCATTCCAAACTGCACAGACTGTTGTATATGGAACTGCTGCTAGTAAACCAGCAACTAATCCAACCAAGGAATCTGATGCAAAGTACACCTACAGTTTCTTAAACTGGAGTCTTTCGGATGATTACCTTGAGAACGTTACAAGCAATTTGGATTTATTCCCAATATTCAAAAATAACTTACAGAAATACACGATCACATTTTATAAGGATCAGGCTGCGTTTAACTCACATATAGTATACCAACAATATTCTGTAGAGTACGGAAGTAACACAATAACAGCACCAACTAATCCGTCAGCACCAACAAACGTAGATCCTTATTATAATTATACATTTGCTGGTTGGAATTTAACGCCTGAACAGTGGCAAAATGTTACTGGTAATGTTGATGTAATTGGTTCCTTTAATCAAACATTAAAGACTGCTAACGTATATTTCTATGATGTGACAGGTGCTAAGATTAACACTGAACCTCAGATCGTTTCCTATGGTTCAGGGGCAACTGAACCAACAGAGTTTACTAAAATAGAGAAATTAGCGGACGTGATCCATATCTTTAATGGAACATGGGATAAAGCATTTGATAAGGTAGAGACACCTGAATTACATGTCTTTGCTAATTATAATGAAATTAGACGTTTTTATACCGTAAATTATTATGCATCTAGCGACGATATTACACCGCTTGATACACAGACAGTGGAATATATGAATCCAAGTACCTATGCTGGAACTATACCAGTTATGGTAGATTCAACAAACCATTATACTTATACGTTTAATAATACTTGGAACAATAGAGACGGTTCTTCTGCTGCTAGTGCACTTGCATCTGTTGTTACTGACATGAACGTATATGCAGGGTTTGATGCTATCGAGAATAAGTTTACGTTTACTTTCTACTATTGGGATGAGAATGGTGAAGACAAAGTGGATACAGTAAGTGATATTCCTTGGGGAACTGGCATTTCGGCACCTACAGTAGTAAACACAAGCGGTGGCGCTATTACAAGGGAGTTTATTGGTTGGAACGGAGATGATTTTAGCTCTGTAACAAGAGATGGTTCTGCCAGAGCTACAGAAGTTATCACTTACAGAGTAAGATTTTTCTATGGAGACAACAATAGTCTAGCAATTTATGTTCCACAGAACGGTATAGCTACACCACCTACTGATACTACTAAGTCACCAGATTATATGTACAACTATGAATTTACTGGATGGGATGTAGACTACTCAGAATTAGCAAATGTTACAAAACCTATGGATGTTACCGCACAATATACGGCAACTCTAAGAGAGTATACAGTAGACTTTATTAATGATGTAACAGGTGAGACAATAGCATCCTACACGGGTAAACACTACGGAGATACAGTTGAGCTTCCTATACCAGATGCTACAATAGTGCACACGGATAAGACTTACACCTTTACTAACTGGACAAATAACATCAGTACTCAAGTTACAGTGGAGGGAAACGCTACTTACAGAGCTTATTATTCAAGTGTACCTACAAAATATGAGGTTATCTTTAAAGATGTTGTAGTATCAAATGATTCTGATCTTGTTAGTGCTGGTAATACAATTAAGAGTGAAATGGTAGAGTATGATCAAGCTGCCACTGCTCCTAATATGGATGCTTTTGCTGAGGACAAAAATAATGCAAAGTATACGTATACATTTACAGGTTGGGTTACAGCTCCTGGTAGCGATGAAGCCGCAGACTTAACAAGAATCCAGAAACCAACAACAGTATACGCGTCTTACACAAGAGAGCTTGTTAAGTATACCGTAATTTTCAAAGATGATGCGCAACATAATGATGCTGTATTTGCCGTTGAGATTGATGGTAATTTGGTTACAGAACAACATGTAACATATGGCGGATCTGCAATTGAACCAAGCTTTACTCAGGATGAAGATACATTAGAAAAGAAGTTTAAAACACCTTATTGGAATTCGGATGCTTGGAAAAATGTTCAGGGTGGCGAAAACAGAACTATTATTATTACATTAGTTCGTGATTTTGTTCTTCAACAATATGAAGTTACTTTCTTCTCTGAGGATGGAAATACCAAGATTTTACCAGAGACAGGTATTTATGAATTTGAATATGGCACTAATATATCATCTTATCCAGGACAACAGGTAAAAGAAAGTACCAATACCCATGACTATACATTTGCAGGCTGGGGAACAGAAAAAGGTAATTTAGCTTCTAAGGTTGACCTATCTACAATTATTGTTACTGGACCAGGTCTTACCTACTATGCTTTATTTAATGAATTAGACCACTACTACACAGTTACTTTCCTTGATGAAAATGGTAACAACTTCCCTGGTTTACAAGCTCCTTATCAGGTAAAAGTATTATATGGGCAATCAGCAATTGGAGAGGAAAGTAAGATAGTAGAGGATAAAGCAATCGAGTATGCGGATAATGAATCAACATTAAGCACAACTGTAACATTCCGTGGTTGGAGCTTAACTTCAAAAGCTGAGGCGCAGGCATTAACAGACTTAACTAATATTACGAAAGACATTACTGTATTTGCAATGAATGAAGATAGCACCAATAAATATAGCATCACCTATATGAGTGATGAATACGAAGCAAGCAGCAATGGTATCTTTGCAATTGATATCGCTACTGGTGGAGCTATCGTAAGCTTTGATGATACAGATCAGGAGAACACCTATGTAATTCGTCAAACCGGACCTTCTAAAACATCAGATAGTCATTTGTTTACCTTTGATCATTGGAGAGTATTTGGAAAGGATGGCAATGAGTTCTACGAGATATTTAGCCCAGAAGCTACGTTAGCAGCAAGCTCCTCACAAGGTAGAACGTTAGAATTACAATTTGATTTATACCTATTCCCAGTGTTTGAAAGCGCAATTAAAACCTTTACTGTTCAATTCGTAGACTGGGATGGTAGAGAAATAAAGACTGAAACAGGTGTTGAATATAATAAGCCTGCAACCGCACCAAGTAATCCAAGCAGAGCTGATGTAACTACAAGTACTACAAGAACTGTATACACATTTACTGGATGGGATGTAGATTTCTCTGAGATCAAGGCTGATACAACTGTGACAGCACAATATAGTTCAACTACTTATAGCACAACACCAACAACACCGACTACACCAACAACACCAACAACTCCAACACCACCAGCACCAACTCCAGTGGTTGAAGAGACTGAGGAGATTGAGGATATTACAGAAGAGATTCCACAGGGAACACCAGACGTGGATAATGAGGATGATCAGTTGCCAGAAGTAGATACCACTGAAGATGTATTTGATCTTACAGGGGATGAGATTCCTCAAGGAACTCCTACCTTACCTCAGACTGGTACTGCACCAGTGGGTATATTCTACGGAATTGGTATTGCATGTGCCTTTATTGGAGCATCCATCATAATTTCTTCCAGAAAAAAGAAAGAAGAAGAATGCTAATGAAATAGCTAGAGTAAGGTATAAGTGAATAGGAGAGGTTGTCACAAAATCAAGGAGAATGAGATTTTGCGGCAGCCTCTTCTACATGTTTTTCCCCTTTTCCAGGGACGTGTACTAGTAAGAAGTGTAGAGGATAAGCTTTAGTTCACAGGCTTACTATTAAATTATTTCATAGCTTACTTGGATTTTCATGCATTATCTTGTATAATAGTGAAAACTACGTTCGAAAGGTCAGGGGACTAGGATGGAGAATAGATATCGGGTGAGTAAATTAAAAGATAGCAAGAATATTGTAGTGCAGGTTCCGGGCTCTAAGAGTATCACAAACCGAGCTTTAATGCTTGCAGCCTTAGGGAATGGACCTTGTGTGCTAAAGGGGGTTCTTTTTAGCGATGATTCCAGGGCATTCTTAAGCTGTTTGATTGAGTTAGGATTCTTGGTGGAAATTAGAGAGGATATCAAACAGGTTACCATCCTTGGTACCAGTGGGAAGATTCCACATAAAAGTGCAAGCATAAATGTTCGAAGTGCTGGAACCGCTGCACGATTCTTAACAGTTATGCTTGCAGTGGCTGGCGGTGATTATGTGCTTGAATCTTCAGAACAGATGAAGAAGAGACCTATGGAACCCCTAATCGTAGCATTACGTGATGCAGGGGTTAGGGTAAGCTGCCTGGAAGAAGAGTATCATTTTCCATTCAGGATATCTTCCGATGGTTTTCATAAGGAAGAAGTTGCGATAAATACGGATTTGAGTAGTCAGTTTGCATCCGCTTTATTAATGGCAGGAATCCTGAAAGCAGAGGGTTTAACTGTGATCTTAGAAGGTGGCAGAACCAACGGCTCTTATCTTAAAGTAACAATGAAGGTGATGGAACAATTCGGTATCAAGGTTCAACGGGAAGGTGATATCTGCAAGGTAGATAGAAATTTCACCTATCATATGAAAGAATACAATATTGAACCAGACCTATCCGCAGCTGCTTATTTTTATGCGATTGCACCGCTGTGTGGTAAATCTGTAACCGTTTTGGGGGTTCATCAAGATAGTATGCAAGGTGACATCAAGTTTGTAAAAGTATTAGAACAATTAGGATGTGATCTGCTTGATACCAAGGATGGACTTATGGTTACAAAATCAGATAGTTACTATAATGGAATTGAGATTAATATGAAGGATTTCTCTGACCAAACCATGACCATGGCTGTACTTGCGGCATTTGCTAAAAGCCCAAGCAAGATTACTAATGTAGGACATATTAGATTTCAGGAGTCCAATCGAATAGAAGCAATCGTGAATGAGTTAAATCGAATGGGAATTCAAGCGACTGCAACACAAGAGGACATCTTTATTACTCCAGGAAGTCCAAAGCCAACTGCAATTGAGACCTATGAAGATCATCGAATGGCAATGGCCTTTGCCCTTGTGGGCTTACGTGCTGAAGGTATTGAGATCTTAAATCCTCAATGCTGTGGGAAAACGTTTGAGAATTATTTTGAAGTCTTAGATGAATTATGTGTAAAATAATCTATGTTTTCAAGTGATAGTCTTAGAAGAATTGTGTGAAACCATATACTTGTTTTGTTTTCTAGAATACGGTATAATAGTGTGAAAATAAATTATTTTCACACTTTTTAATTTGCGTAAAGGCAAAAGTGATTAGATGATATCATGACAATTGAGGCAGTATGCTGACTCAACTTGTTTGCGTGATTTACACTTAGGAGGGTTTAATGGCAGCAGAGGTATTAGCAAAAGCAAATCAGGCATTTCATGCTGGTGAGTTTATGGAGGCAGCAAAGTTATTACAAGAGGAAGATATGAACAGTCCAAAGGTGTTATCACTATTGGCATTGTCTTACTTCTATATGGGTAGGTTCGAAGAAGCATATCAGACCTATAATAAGTTATTTGGGGGGAATAACCTAAAAGTAGAGGAATTGGATTGTTCCATCGAAGAGTTTGACCCAACAGGACGTGAAATAATGAATTCTTTAGAGAATCTTGGAATTCCAGAGATGACGAAACGTTTACCCTTGATGATGAACCTTGACTATAAGCAAAGTAAAGAAACTCCAAAGGAAAGTTATGATGAATTATTAGAGTTTCAGGTGTTTTTAACTCGCTGTACCGGATTAGCCAATAAGGATATGAAGAAAGCGACAGCTATCATCAACATGGAAATTGAAACCATGATTCAGGATAGAAATCCAGTCATTGCAGCAAGAGGATGGATGTACCGAGGAGAATTAAGCTACCGTCAGCAAGATTTTATGGAAGCATACCGTTGTTATCTGAAGGCAGCATTAACTGAGGTTCATAAGGCTTTGTACTATGGTTATGCTGCTAATATGCTTATGAAGTGCTTAGAGAATGATAATAGCTTAGTAGGAATTGCAACGATCTTAACGTATCGAGCAATTGAACTTGATTTTACTAATGCGAAATGGCATTATAATCAAGGTCTTAACCTAATGTCATTGGCAAAATTATTCTCCACAAGTGGTTTAGGT
>JAEYWQ010000296.1 GCA_023428885.1 Bacillota bacterium | reverse complement strand
TCCCAGAAGCTTCTAATATATTTCCAACATCATATGGTAAAGTCCCGCCGTTCGCTCCCGGTGTAAACCAGCCATTTTCCATCGCAAATTCACAGAGTTCTTCCTCTGTGAACTCCTGACCGGTAACATTCTCTAATACAAATTCCTGAGCAACTACTGCACAGGAGCTGGCATCGGACTGTTGGTGCCAGTTTTCCATATTCTGAGCTGGGTCTCCTATTACTGAATCCGGATCATAATTGTCAGGATCAAAGTTCTGCATTTCTACTCCATCTGTATGTACTTCCATATCATCATAATTAAGTTCCTCAATATCCTCGTCATCATCAAAAAAATCATCGTCGTTCATATCATCTAATTCATCGTCATTCACATCATCTAATTCATCGTCAATATTAATATTATCTGGGATATCTTCTATATCATCATCCGTATCGAAAGCATTCTCTTTGATATCATCCTCATTCATTACATTATCAATCAAATCATTCAATTCTTCTCCTGAGATTGATTCAAAAGTTTCAAAAACATTATCTTGATCTAAATCCTGAGCTATATTTACGATATCTACTTGGTTATCGGCTCCAAAATCAATACTTTCTATAAAGCTGTCTATAACACCGTTATCGTCAGTATCAAAGCCACTAATCGTTTGTACACTGTCATAATAACCATTTTGATCTGCATCTACTATGAATACCGTTGTTTCATAAAATCCGTCATTGTCAACATCTAGCTGCTGCATTGGTAAGGTTGCTGCAGGTTCATTATCATACAATCCAAAATAATCCTCTGGATTTTCGTCGATACCATCTGCATCGTCTAAATTGGTGAACTCAGAAAAATTATCATAATCATACATATCGATCCCTCCATCGTCTATTTATTACTCATCCAAAGTTGAATAGTCAAACTCTGTCCTTCCATCTTCAACTTTTGCATTCTCCTGTACTTTAGATTCATTCCACTTAACTTCACTTTTTATCTCCTTTAATTTATCCAATTCAACGATTAAGCGACTAAAGTGCACCTGCAAGGCCTGAACTCTCTTTGACTCTTGAATTTGCTTTTCTTTATCTAAATTACATGCTTCTTGTAGTGAGTTAATATCCTTCTCTATTACTTTCTTATTGGCTTCCACGCTTGCCTTTAAGCTTTTCACGAATTCATAACTAATATCCTTTATGTACTTAGGCATATTTAATTTCCACTCATTTACATTCTGTGTAATGTATTTGTTTATATTCATTCGAATCTTCGGTACATCCTCAACACCAGGATCTTTCACTGCAGCAACAGTTCCTTTTACTAACCCTCCTGCTCCTCCAAGCGCTCCACCGTAACCTGCACCTTGTATAGCCAAAGCTGCTGCTCCCGCTGGACCACCAATAAAGAAACCAATCACGGCACCTCCTAAACCACCAAAGATAGCACCAGCAGTACTGAGGCCCATACTACTCATGGTTACCTTACGGCCTCCACTAATCACCCGATCTAAAGTTTTCGGTTTTTCAAACACAATTTTTGGATCTTCTTCCACTCTAATTTCTGCTTTGACAATATTGTCATACAGAGAAATTCTAGTACGGTCTTCAAAATCAAACTTTAACTGACATAACTTATCAAACACTTTCTCACTGATATCATTGGAACGGTTTAAGGTTAATAAGATAATCTGATTTAACAACTGTGAAGGATTCTTAATATAGGAATTATTTCTCAAACCATCTTCCAACACATCAGTAGCTTCTGTCTGATAGTTCATTATCATAGCATTTATGTCAAAATTAATATTATCTAGTTCTCTTTGAATATCACTCTGCCAGCCTGCACCTTTCTCTAATAGCCCTTGTCTATCCTTCTGAAGACTATTAAGTTTATTCTTCATCTCCTCTCGTTCCTTATTGCTTCCATTGTAAGCTGTTAACTTGATATGAATTTCTTTTTCAATGGATTTAAGTAACTTCACAAGCTCCGCTAATGGAGGCATAATCATGATTTCAGCTCGATTTTTCTGTATCTTATCCCAGATTGTGGCTTCTAGTTGTTCAAAATTACTATTCCGAAGCATTCTTTGATTACCATTGGTCAAATATGCAAGCTTCATTGTACTAGAAACTGGAATGTAATTAATTTTTTCTTCTGGAATCTCGGTAAAGGTAGCTATTTTTTCTTTGTTTTCTTTTATAATGCTTTCATAATCTGCTTGCATATCTTTCTTCGTCAAGAGAAAAAGAAGATTATTGCAATATCGTTTGATGTATTTTAGGAATGTAAGCTCAGGATTAGTTAAGGGTGCAGTAGCATCGCCAACGAATAAGACTACATCAGCTTGTGGTAAGAATTCATAGGTGATCTGACTATGTTCTGGGTTCAAACTACCAACACCAGGGGTATCAACAAAGCGTAAGCCATTCTCAAGCTTTGGATTCGGTGTTTCAATCTTCACTAATTTAGCTCTCTTATGATTGTATTGATTTTTTTGTTCTGTTACATAATCCTTAATTTGAGTACGGGTAATTTCTTTTTCCTTCCCATCTTCTAATATGACAGTAATCCGCTCTGTTTCTCCATAGGAAACAAGTGTTACGATACAAGTAGTTACTGCAATATCAACTGGGAATAAATCTTCCTCCTCAAGTAATGCACATAGCAAACTTGATTTTCCTCTTCTCATCTCTCCACAGGTTAAGATTGTAATACAGTTTTGTGCAATCTTATCTCGATTCGCTTTCATTACATCCACATATGTTTGAAACCCATTCTGATTAGCAAAAAGGATACAATCATCAAAGAATCTCATTACTCTTTCTTTGTACATTAGAAAATCTACCATAAATAACCCTCCTGATATTAGCATTATCCCCAAACATATATAACTGTGCTAAGTAATACAAAACATGATAATATAAATGAAAACCAAAGCCATCCTTTTTGCTTCCGCAAATAGTCTTCAAAATATATAACCTTTTTAAAGAACCTTCGTTTTGCTAATCTTTCACTTGTTTTATCAAAACTCTCCCTTAATCCAAGAAACATAAACATGATAGGACGAATTAATTGTAGGCAAGCTAAGATGATTCCAAAATACAAAAAAAAGAAAATCATCTCTTCATTCAGTTCATCAACGAGATACACAGCAGCAAAAACATCCGCGAATATCCCAATGAAAGTTAATAGAGTTGCAACAGCCCGATAGCCTGCACATCTCTTGTTTAACTTCTTTTCTTCTAGTCGTCTAATTTCAGCATCTTCTTGTTCTCTTCGCCTCTTCTCCACTTCAATCCTTGCTTGTTTCTCCTGTTCTAATTTTAGTCTTCGTTTTCGTTCCTCTTCCTCTAATAATATTTGTTGTCTTCGTTCTTCTTCCTTAATTCGGTCTCTTTCTTCTTGTTCTTTCTTTAGTCTTGCCAGTTCAAGTTGGCGTTTTTCTTCTTCCTCTCTTGCAATCCTCTCTCGTTCTAAACGTTGTTCTTCTTTTCTTTTTTGCTCGATTTTTTCTTTTTCTTTACGAAGTAATTCCTGTTGCATCAAGATCCAAGCATCTGATTGCCATAAGGCAGCACCTAAGGCAACAGAAAGTTCAGGATCTGTATCTGCATACACCCCATCTCCAAAGATATCCTGAAGCATGGTTTTCACTAAAGGAATACGAGTGCATCCGCCAACTAAAAGAACTCGGTTGACTTGCTTTCTTGATAGGCCAGCACATCTTAGAATATCTTCTACCTTTTGACAAGTATAGATAAGATTATTTCGTATTAATTCTTCAAACTTTTGCCTTGAAAGCGTATATTCGTAATAACTGTCTTCAATTAGGATTACTTCTGTATGATCTTCATTGATAGACAATTGATGTTTCATTTTAATACTGATCTCAGATAGCATTGCAGAGAATCTTGGATTTGACAGGGCTTTATCAACATTATAACGATTGGATGCCCTTAAAGACATAATAATATCCGTAAAAATAGCACGATCAAAGTCAATACCTCCACATTCTTTGATTCCAATTGTTTCCGTCAGATGTTCAAAGCCTTTGGCTGTCTTTTGAATCAATGCAAGGTCAAAGGTACCACCACCAAGGTCATAAACCAGCAGAATCTCCCCATTTGCAACACTTTTTTTCTGTGAATAACAGATTGCTGCTGCTGTAGGTTCATCCACGAGTACAATGTCAAATAATCCCGCATTGTTGGCTGCTTTCTCTAATAGTAGTCGTTTATTATTGGTATAACTTGCAGGATAGGTTATGTACGCTTTTCCAATCTTCTCTCCACATTGTTGTTCCACTTGTTTCATAAAGTATCGAAAAATTTCTGTATAAAATGTTTCCGGTAGATATTGGTCATCACCTAATAGATATGGAGCAGTCGTTCCAAAATCCCGTTTAAAGTCCGCTTTAAAACGAGTCGGATCTAAGCCTCTTTTATTATAAGCAGCCTGCCCTAACACTATCGTATCATTCTTATCGATATACACTGCGGTTGGCATGGAATAGCTATCACCAAATGCACTAATTCCAGTTGCAATCTTTAATGTTATCGCTTTATCTTCTGATAAAACAGCAATACTTGAATAACTAGTACCAATATCAATACCAACTTTAATCATATCCGTCCTCCTACTAAGCTATCATGATTCTATATGTTATCTACTATACTCTGATTAATTAGTCCTCTTCAAAGCCAGATAGCATATCCAAATGATAAAACAATATGTCACAGGAACGCATCAATACCGATGCAACCTTCTTTAGTGAATCTGGTGTACACCAATCCTGGTATATACTATTCCAATACTTCGAGCGTTTCATTGCTTCTTTCTTCATCTCTTTCAAGGAAGATATTTTACAAAAGCCTAGTCGGTATTCACAGGAACTACCATACTCGCCAGTTAATTCCAAGAATTGTAGCTCTTGTTTCTCATCAGTGAAGGTAATTCCACCATTATAATAAAGTTGTAATAATTCCAATTCCCGAAAGGCTTGTTCTTCCTCTCGTAACTTTTCAATATCCTCACAGATTCGTTCACAGACACGAAACTGTTGTAAGTTATTGATATTCTGGTGCTTTTTCTCAATTGCTATGGTATGGATTCTTTTTAACACATAGTCTAGCTTGATTAAGAAAGCCCGATTACCAAAATGGCTTTGAATCATATGAGCTGCTTTTTCAATTCCACATAACTCATAGAGATAATCCGCTAAGTATGATCTTGTTATTCCTTTTTTTAATGCATTTGTAATTTGGTAAATTCCATATTGACCAAACAAGTCCAAGACCTTTTTTCGATCAGAGCAAGAAATCGTCATGTCGGAGTCTTCTGGTTCGTTGATAAACATAAAAGCATCCATCAAGAATTCCATAAGTATACTAGTGTCCAATAAAGACAAACGAAGTAAGATATCAAACACCTCATCCGTAATCTCTGATATTGTCTCCACAGGCTTTGCTATAACAGGGAGTATGGTATATAGCCTATCCCTTAAACTTAACTTATAACCATCCAAAGCAGGCTTAACCAAGTCGAACGGATTTTTTTCAGCTGCTCTCACTGCATCCCAATAAACATCAACTTTTGTGAAAATCCCAACCGCATTGATTGGCGAAGAATTCTTTGCACTATCGCCGCGGAATGCATCTAAAACCTCAGCATCCTTCCCATTGGCCCCTCTTGAGAAGGCATATACGATTGCTTCTGCTTGCGAAGCAGTTTCAGAAGTCATACGGTTTGCTTCTTTTTCTAGTTTCTGTCCAAGAAAGGATAAAGTATTATTAGAATCAGTTTGAAAGGTGGATTCTAATCCTGGAGTGTCTATCAATTCCATGATCTTCAAGATTTCATTGGGATAATAAATCACCACATGCTTTACCTCATCAATTTCAGTTGTTTCCTGATCTTTCGGACGAACTGTCCATCGTTCCAACTCTTCAAATGGTGCCGTAAACTCATGGCCATCCTTCATAACAATCAACAATTTGGGTTGCTCTCCATAGCGAAACCAACTCACAGTGTACGTTGCCTCTAACGTATTGGTATACAAGATCTTTTCTTTTAAGATTGCGTTCATCAGAGTAGATTTACCAGCCTTCATAACACCAACGATTGCTACTCTCAAAGGTTCTTCCAACCTCTTTCTCAAGTCTGCAAGCTCACCCGCAAATTGTTGAAAATCAATATAATTGATTGAAGAAACCATATTTTCCATGTTTTTTAGCATTTTACTTACCTGTCGATTAAGTTGCATCTTTACCTCCATTGATATGATTTCTTACAATATTTACTGAATAAAATCCATTTTCATTCGATATAAATTTTATCATTTTCTTATATTATAATGGTATATTTATCCATTTACAATATTTCTTTCTGTAAAATTTTCTTATTTTTTTAATATTTTTTACTTTATTATACATTAAATGTAGTTCCCTTTTTTTTACTATAGATATTTTGTCGAAAAAAGAATAAAATGAATGAAGTAACTTACGTGCGTCCTTTTTCGGGAGGTTATATCATGAAGAAGAAACATTGGATCTTATTATCTATTGTCGTTCTAGTCCTAGCAATTGGTGCAGGAATCATATTATATCCCTATCTTACAAAAGAAAGTCCCCATATGTCCTACCCCTCTTTCTTAGCAGCTGTTGAGAAACAAGAAGTGTCTACAGTCAAAATATCAGATACAGCAAATAGCTTTCAGGTTAGCCTTACAACCGAACCAGATGTATTTTATTCAGTTCCAAATCCAAAGACAGAAACCTTTACGGAATATCTCTTAACGAATAATATTCAGGTAGAGTTTACGAATGATGCGGCTGCATCGAATATAATTCGAATCATTGTTATGCTCGTAATTGTGGGCGGTGTACTAGTTTATCGTATGCGTGCTAACAGCAATACATTAATTAAAAATGCTAATAAAGAATCAGAAAAGCGAACTGGCATCACACTAAAACAAGTAGCTGGTAACGCTGAAGCTAAAATGATGGTAGAGGATATCATTAATTTTATCAAAGATCCAGAACGCTATACCTCAGTAGGTGCTAGAATGCCACGTGGTATTCTATTCTATGGACCACCAGGAACAGGAAAAACACTGATGGCTAAGGCAATCGCCGGGGAAGCTGAAGTACCGTTTTATGCCATGAGTGGTTCCGACTTTGTTCAACAGTATGTAGGTGTAGGAGCCAGCCGTGTTAGAAGCTTATTTAAAATGGCAAAAAAGAGCGAAAAAGCAGTTATCTTTATTGACGAAATTGATGCAATCGGAAAAAAACGTGCAAAGAATGCTTCTGCAAGTAACGATGAACGTGATCAAACCTTGAATGCTTTATTAACTGAGATGTCAGGCTTTTATGAAAATTCTGGTATTGTGGTGATTGCTGCCACGAATCGAATGGATACGCTGGATGATGCGCTTTTACGACCAGGCCGTTTTGACCGTCAAATCGAAATCGGCTTACCAGACGTGAATTCCAGAAAGAAAATTTTATCCTTACATGGAGAAGAAAAACCATTTGCAGATGATGTGAATCTGGATTCTCTTGCCAAGTCCACGGTCTCCTTTAGCGGTGCCATGTTAGAAAACTTACTGAATGAAGCAGCAATTAACGCTGCAAACGGTGGGAAAAGCTTCATAGGGCAAGAACATATCGACCATGCTTTCTATACCGTAGTTGCAGGTGCTCCAAAGCAAGATCGTTCCTATATCACAGACCATGAGCGTAAAATTACTGCATATCATGAAGCTGGTCATGCTTTAGCTAACGTCTTGCTACTTCCAGAGAATTATATCTCTAAGGTTACCATCATACCAAGTGTTCGAGGAGCAGGAGGTTTTAACCTAACGATTCCGAAGGATACCATGTTTCATACCAAACGACAGCTTCTTGGCAACATCCAAGTATATCTTGCTGGAAGAATTGCTGAGGAATTAATCTTTGGAGAAGATGAAATTACCACAGGAGCATCCAACGACATTCAAAGAGCATCAACTTATATTGTAGATTATATAAACAAGTACGGAATGGATGATGAAATGGGCTTATTTAGTACCGAAGTATTAAGTCAAAACGCTGACGGACAGCTAGTCGACAAATGTAGAACGATGATGAATGAGCTGTACGACACTACTAGAACCCTAATTAAAGATAACATTTCCTTACTAGAGCAGATTACTCAAGAATTGATAGAACATGAATCCCTAACTGGTGAAGATATTCAAAGAATCTGTGCTTAGAAATGAATATAGAAACGCTCAAGATGTGTCTTATGATCACAGCTTGAGCGTTTTTCATAATATGCGACTAGCTCATTTATAACTACTATTCGCTGCTTTTGCCCACTCAAGGGCCTTTTTCATATTTTTCACATCCATATCTAGCTTCATAATATTGAGCCAGCATACGTATCGAATGAATATTTCCATTTTACTTTGATCACTATAACCGATATCTTGGCTTAGCTCCATCAAACATCCAATATCTGATATAATCATCTAATAAAATTGCTGCAATAATCAATGGAAGAAAAAATATTGCATACAATAAGCTCGTCTGTCCCAAAATATTAAAAGGGAGATGAGAATAATCCCATACATGTAGCTTAAACCATAGATTTACCACGCATCCAACGATAAACTCTAAGGGTAAAATGATTGCTTCGCCGATTAAGACTTGCTTCCACAAAGCCATTTGCCAAGTTTGACTGAATTCATTGATCAAACCTATTAACACGCCACAGACTCCACCGAGAAGGAACATGCTCCAATGTGAGGAACCATCCCAAAGAATCTCGATTCCATAATAAATGGCTCCCATCATGACAAATATCAGCCCATATGTCACATAAAGACTATGTCTCATATAAACTTCGCCACCCTTTCAACAATACATGCGATTAGATTCGATTTCGATAGCCTTCATTCATAGGATTTCCGTTTTGTAATTATATATATCAGTGTCTTTCTTCCAACTTAGCAAGTAAACAACCAAAGGAGCAATTGTCTGTGAAAGTCATGTACAAATATACTGCGTGGCGTACATCTTGGCACGTAATACCTATTAATTCCATGAATCCCTGCAGATTCTCTTGCCAGGTCTAAAACTTTCATAACATTTAAAGTAGTGTCTAAATTATGATAGCATTCTTCATAATCTTTCATCTTTATCAACTTACTCATCTGTTGAAACTCATGGAACCATGGATCTAAGTCACCATTTTCATTCAGCGTTTGTTCTTGATCTTTTAAGACAAGATGAACCTGTTCACATCTATTACTAGCATTTACTACATCAATGAACCCGAATTCTCCCTGAATTTGCACTCCGTTGTTTCCCCAAGTATCCTTTGCCTGGGTACACTCACAGATAAAATCAGGGTATTGTAAAATTAAGATACCTGAGGTATCGATTCCATTCTCATGTCGATTTGGATAATAATAAGCTTGTTTAGGGCTGCCAAACAATCCGACCATAAAATGAATATTATATACACCTAGATCCATCAATGCTCCACCTGAGTATTCTGGATTGAAGATATTGGTCACGATTCCCTCCTTAAGTAAATCATATCGGGAGGAATACTGACTATAATCACAGTGAACGATTCGTACCCGACCTACCTGATTTAGCAGATTTTTTATTGCCAAATAATTTGGTAGATACATGGTTGTAATCGCTTCAAACAAAAACAATCCTCGGCTTTTCGCTAGTTCACTTAGATACTCTGCTTCCCGATAATTTGATGTAAATGGCTTCTCGATAATTACATTCTTCCCAGCTTCTAAGGCTTTGACTGCCTGCTTATAATGCAAGCTATTCGGTGACGCTAAGTAAATACAGTTCAATTCTTCATCAGCCAGTAATTGATCATAATCGGTATAAACCTTAGTAATTCCAAATTTACTTGCCAAGGCTTGTCCTCGTACCTGCTCTCTAGAATAGATAGCTTTGCATTCCATACCCTCTGTTTTCAAAATAGCCGATAGAATCCATTCGACTATTATCCCAGTTCCTACTGTTCCAACTTTAATCATAAACCTCCTCGATTTCTTAACTTCTTAGTTTACTCCAATCATCTTTGCATTGCTTTTAAAATAAACATAAGAATATTATGTCAACATTCGCATGATTCTTTACCACTATCACTGAATAAATAATAGCTTCCCTCTTATATAATCATCTATTCAAATTTTTCAATAGATTCCAATTGCATCGAGTTTAAGCTTCATGATAGATCCCCAATTCACTTATTTATCTTTCTTTTTCTATTATACGTTTCCTAATATATGAAGTCAATTTATTGGATTAATATAAGTTTTGTGATTAATAGTAATGCCAGAACTTTCAATTATCGTTCTGGCATTCTTCTCTATACTAATTTGTGTCTAATTCTTTACCCTCTTATATTTCTTAGCTATCATAATACCTAACACTAATATTACTGCCGAAACAATCACCTCAATCATAGAACTTTGATTGATACTCTGCTTGTAAAAGACATTGGTGCTACTTTGGAAACCAGCCCAATCACCCTTATTCTGCTTCCTATTCATTGGCCCTTGTTGCGGTCTATTCCCTTTGCTCTCTGCAGAAAAGTTCTGGGTTACACCACTTGTACTATCGCCTGATGTGGCTTGCTCTGTTTCTTTTCCTATACTATCACCATTTGATGGTGGCTGTATACTCTCCCCCTGACTACCACTTAAAGCAGGCTGTTGAGTCAAATTATCTTGGGTTCGATCTGAAGATGAGGATTGTGTCTGATCCTTTACATTAGAATCTGAACTGGAAGTATCTGTATCAGAAGCTTTATTCATGCTTCTCATGTTTGGAAATCCTCCACCCCCTCCAAAATTCATAGTTCCCAAAGCAGAGATATCCACATTGGAACCATCAACTAAATTCTCACTGTATTCTTTTTGAGTAGTCTTTGTAGCAGGTATGGTGCCAGATAACTGACCACGAATGCTTTCAGCTCTTAAGCTACAAAATCTATCAATTGCAGCAACACCTAATTCAAACTCTTCATAAGTACAGAACTTACTAGGATCCTTTTGGACATATGGTGCAATCATTTCTTTTGTATCCTTAATCAATTGAGTTAGATATCCGCTTGAAAAGTATCTTTCAATAAACTCTGAGAAATATTGATGATATGTTTCAGTATATTCCTCATTTGATATAATCCAGGAAAACATTGGTCGATCTTCTAAAGATGTAGTGGAAAGTGGTGAATCAATAGGATCATTGATTGTGCTAGTTGCATCTGAGGATGCTTGAAAACTACCAAAAGCAAGATTATAATCCCAAGGTATCATTGATAACTTTCCATCATTTTCATATAAATAGTAATTATGAATCATTGATCCTGTATAACTATCTGAATTACAAACAAAATTATGAACTACAAAATATCTAATAACTTCTTCAATATCCACTACGCTGTCAAGATCTTCTTGTTTACTTAACTTGTATAAACTATTGATAAGACGTTTTTTATCCACTAAGGTAATATCTGTTTTCGCATTATCGAATATATTGGAATAACTATCAGGATCCTCATCGATATATTTTAATTTCACATCATCACTACCCATGCCACCAAACCCACCAGCTTTATTGCCAAGGTCAAAGTTTTCTGCCATATTTCCTTGATTTGCTATCTGTGATGGATCAAACCCTTCTGGCATCCCTCCTTGATTTGGCATCTGAGAGGCGTCAAAGTCCATCTTCTTGTCGCTACCGCCACCCATGCTCAAACTGTCAGGTTTATATAGTTCTCCATAGCTGTTGCCATAATTGCGACTTAAAAAGCTCTCTTCCACAGCTTCCACAGCCAAATATAGTCCCCAGTCTTCTCCATTGACAGTAATATAAACATAACTACTAAGAGGAGCATCTACTCTAAACTCAGACATCATCTGATAGGTCAGATAATCCTTCATATAGGTGTTATCTTGAATGATATTATTTAAGCTAAGTTTGTCTAAGCCATAATAGCTATAACCATCCTGATAGTGATCAAATTTAATCTTGAAACTATAGCGGTCACTTCCACTGGCAGCTACACTACTTAATGATGTGTTACCTTTTGCACGAATTCCCACATTCTTATATGCTTCTTCATCAACAACTACGGTACAAGTAACGTATTCTTCATCTTCGCAAGTTTCAATAAAACTATCCCAGTTATCCATCTTAATATCTATTGTATGTACTTTTGAAGAATCAAATAATTTAGTTGCATAGCCTAACTTAGTAGAGCTAGAATCAGTCAAATTAAGTCCGCTTGTTGCAATTATTATAGTAAGCAATAATGCAAGGATGATAGCAGCAACGCATATTTTATTCATATTTTTGTGCGTTGACATTGTTCTTCCTCCTATCCCATGTAGTCGCCATTATAGCTCACTAATACGGCTCTAGTTACACCTTCAATATCAGATATTGAGTTCATAAAATCAGTATTGTTGTCTTTCAAACGAATATCAATATTTAATTCAATGAAACCTTTCTGAACGGTTTTACCTTTCACAACACATTTCTGAACCTGTTGTTCTAAGAACTTGATCGCATTCGTTTCACTGTCATGACCTTCACATTGAAGCACAATAATATAAGGATTACTATGAGCCTTTTTATTTACAAATACTAATAATGTAATTCCAATTGTTACACTTCCAACAACTGCTAATGGAATCATTCCTGCCGCTAAGATAATACCAACTGCGATTGACCAGAATAAAAAAGCAATATCTAGTGGTTCTTTAATCGCTGTTCTAAAACGTACGATGGATAGAGCACCAACCATACCAAGAGATAAAACAACATTAGAGGTCACTGCTAAAATCAATATGGTGGTGATCATCGTTAAGGCAACAAGTGTTACTCCAAAGCTAGAGGAATACATTACACCTGAAAATGTTTTCTTATAAATCAAGAAGATAAATAAACCTAGGCAAAATGCCAAGGCTAATGCAATTACCATATCTATTATACTAACGCTTGTTACATTCTCCATAAAACTGGATTTGAAAATATCTTTAAATGTCATTCTTACTTCTCTCCTTTTTCTTTATCCATAGATGCGACATGCTGCATATTTAGAAAACGCTGCCGAATTTCTATGTTCTAATTGAATGATATCTCTTATAATACTAGGTAAGAAATTATCCCATTTTACTTCTAGAATGATTGTTGAAGGATTTCCTGCAGGGATTGTAGTACACTGTGTATTTAAAAAGTCAGTACAAGATAAGCCAGTTTGAATATTGTGATCTAAGGTAACTCGAACATTTCCTGCATCATAAATGAAGGGTTCTCGATCATAGTCAACAATCGTCTTGGGTTTTAAGCCTTCTGTTCTAATCTTACTGTATAACTCTTGCACTAAAGGTCGTCCTTCACACTCCATCATCCAATCATAATCACCCTCAACAATCGCTTGTGCTTCCTTTGTGCTTATGGTTTCAACCTGCTTATAACCTAAACCAGAGTATTTACTTTTCTTCTCCAGATGGATAAGGTTAATTTCGTCATTGTAATATCGAAAGCGAAATTTTTCTCTTTTATTGACACCATCAATTTTTTCACGCAAAGCTTTGTCCCAAGGATTATCAAAGTACAAACTTCTAATCTTATATGTGCCATCAGCAGCATGGGAATCTTTTCGCATCACTGCTTGTAATCTCGGCCTGATAAGCAACATATCATGGTAGTTTATTTCATGTTTCATCTCATGTCTTAACTGCATTCATTCACCTCCAATCTGAGTCTAGCGATTAAGTGTAACCCCTCTTAAATCCTAGCAACTTTTGCTGAAATGTTGCTGAAATTTTAAGAAATATCAAAAGAATTCACGAAAAATACACAAACTATATTTTTATTCTTGTATAATAAGAAATATAAATTTTGGTTGAATCTCCATATGAGATTTCATGACATTGAACGAAAATATGTAAGAAATAAGGGGTTAATGATTCGTATGAAAATATTAATTATTGAAGACGAAAAATTACTAGCAGAATCGATAAAGACCTTACTGGAATCCAAAGGCTTTCATGTAGACCTGGCATATGATGGTGAAGCTGGTCTTGAATATGCCGAACTAGGAAGATATGATCTTCTTATTCTTGATGTTATGCTACCTAAACTAGATGGTTATAAATTGGCGAAACATATACAGGAAAAGCGATTAGGGACTCCGATTCTTATGCTGACTGCAAAATCTTCGATAGAAGATCGAATTGAGGGATTAAACTCTGGAGCTGACTATTACCTTACTAAACCTTTTGACACAAGAGAACTATTAGCTTGTATCAATGTATTACTCCGTAGACAAGGGAATCAAGTGAATGAACTAACCTATGGTAATACCTCGCTTGACTTAGACTCTGCTATGCTAATTTGCAATCAAAAAAATATTCGACTTTCTGCTAGAGAATATGATGTGATTCGCTTACTGCTGCAGGCTCCAGAACATAACCTATCCAAAGAAGCAATCTTAACTTACGTCTGGGGATATGATTCTAATGCTGTAGAAAATCATGTAGAAGTGTATGTGGGCTTCCTAAGAAAAAAACTAATGAATATAGGATCTAATTTGCGTATTATTGCGGTCCGTAGACTAGGATATCATTTGGAGGTTGAAGCAAAATGATTAAAAAGTTACGTTTGAAATTTATAGTTATAACGATGACGATTGTAACGCTGATGCTTATCAATATATTAGGGCTTGTCCTATATTTTACCTCGAACAACTTAAAACATGAAAATATACGTATGATGCAAAGTGTAGCTACGAGACCATTTTTCATGCCAGGTCCACAAGCAGAACCCAATGGAGCACCCCAAGCAGTACGTTTACCCTACTTTACTCTTCGACTTGATAAGACTGGGACCTTAATTGAAAGCAGTGGCGGATATTATGATTTATCCAATCGAGATTTTCTTGATGAACTAATCACCTCTTCCTTTGCATTACATAAAGAAACTGGTGAATTAAAGGACTTCAAGTTAAGATTTCTCCATGTCGAAACGCCCAAAGATCAATTACTCATATTTTCTGATATATCCAGCGAAATCACTACAATGCAAAACCTTCTTAAAAGCTGTATCTTAATCGGGATTCTAAGTTTTATCTGCTTTCTTGGCATAAGCACCTTGTTAGCACAATGGGCTATCAAACCAGTAGCTACGGCTTGGAAACGTCAAAAGCAATTTATTGCAGACGCGTCTCATGAGCTTAAAACCCCCTTAACAGTAATCTTGACCAATGCCGAGTTTTTGCAAGATCCAAACTACGATGACCTAACTAAAAAAAGATTTATCAATAATATTTTACTTATGTCCAAGCAAATGAAACATCTAGTCTTAGGTTTACTTGATCTTACAAAGGTTGATAATGGAATTGCCAGGTCTACTATGACTACTCTCAATTTCAGTGAGTTAATAGAAAGCTCAAGTTTCCCATTTGAACCCTTATATTTTGAGAATACTCTTTTCTTATCAAGCCAAATCGATCATGATATCTATGTAAAAGGAAATGTTCAGTATCTTCACCAAGTAATAGACATACTCTTAGACAATGCCTTAAAGTATGCTAAAAAAAATACAGAAGTTATGGTTACACTAAAAAAACATGGCTTACATTGTCTTCTATCCGTAAAAAATTGCGGTGATGAAATCTCATTCAAAGACACTAAGAACATATTTGAACGTTTCTATACCACAGATTCTTCAAGAACTTCGAACCATAGTTATGGTTTAGGTCTATCGATCGCTAAAAGCATTATTTTAGATCATGGTGGGAAAATCTGGTGTGAAAGTTCAAAGGGTTTAAACACATTCTGTGTTCAATTGAGATTATGTAATTGGAGTGCACACTAAATTTCCTAGCTTATCTGTCTACCTGTCATCTGATCAATTAGCTTTTGCGCATATGAAAGAGCTTGCCTCACAATTATGAGACAAGCTCTTTCTCTACTCTACCTACGATTAAAACTTTGTCAGTTACTTATGTTGTTTCAAAGAATCTAATATAAGAACCATCAATGGTTGTTACACAACATTCCTTGGCTCCCCAAGGTGCCTCTATAACATCCGTAATCTGATTCCATCCCTTATCTATCACATACTGATGAAAGGCCTCGATTCCTTGAATATTAATAAATCCAACCACATCTTTACTTGGTTCGCCATAGAATAAGTGAACCCCACGAAATGGTGTTAGATTAGCGACGATAAGATCCCCAGGGTAATCAAACACACAACCATATTCACCAATTCCATTTTCATTTCTTGCACAGACATCTCCGTACCAGCCAAGTACCTCTTGAAACCACTCACAAGTCTTATCCATATCCTTTGTAAAATATACTGGGGCATTTTCCTTGACATAATACCCTCTCTTACCATAACGCGTCATATCATCCATCTCAATCATCCCTCCAAATATAGTTTTTTGAACAGAGAGTTTTTCGAAATATGGCAGATTACTTTTTCGACTGCGCGCTGCCGAAGGAGTCATCTCATAATATCGATGAAATGCTCTTGTAAAGCCTTCTGGTGTTTCGTATCCATACTTCATTGCAATATCTATTATACTTTTCTCTGAGGACTGAATTTCCTTTGCCGCAAGTGCAAGCCGTCTATTTCGGATATATTCTCCAACGGTATATCCGCATAAGATTGAAAATAATCGTTGAAAATGAAACTCAGATATATAAACTTGTTTTGCAATCTCACTACATGTCAATTCTTCTGTAATGTGGTCTTCTATATAATCTACCGCGTCTTGAAGTTGTTTTATCTCAGACACCCTTTCACCTCCTGTTCAAAACTAGTATATATCAAGTGATATAATCCCTCTTGATTTAAAATGCTGGGATTTGTCATTTTTACTATTCAAAAATTTCCGCAAAGAACATCCCCATAGCAGCTAACGCCAAACTCCTTTTTATAAAGGTTTTAAAATATGATGTAACAAGTTAGAATCGAATCATACAATCTAGATTTCAAGTTAACTTTCTGCTATACTATGACAAATCGGGTTACGTTTTTAATAGAAAGGGTATTGATCTATGAAAATTAGAGTTTTATTTGTCTGTCTTGGTAATATTTGTCGCTCTCCTATGGCAGAATTCGTCTTTAAAGATATGGTGAGCAAAGAAGGCTTAAGTGAGCTCTTTGATATCGCTTCTGCTGGTACAAGCGCTGAAGAATCAGGAAATCCAGTACATCCAGGCACACGTAAGCTATTACATAGCTTGGGTATCTCAACCGATGGTAAACGGGCTGTGAAGATGACAGCCCGTGATTACACTCAATATGATTATATTCTAGCGATGGAGCAAAGAAACGTTATGAACATCCATCGGATTGTTGGTCAAGATCCCGATTACAAAGTTCACAGGTTGTTAGACTATTCCAAACATCCAAGAGATATCGCAGATCCATGGTATACTGGCGATTTTGAACTCACTTATGCAGATGTCTATGAAGGTTGTAAAGCCCTTCTTAACGCAATCTGCCAAGAACACCATCTTTGTTAAATTCATGGGATAAAAAACTAGTTACCCTGAAAGAACTGTATACTAAGGCCATTTGGATCCTTCACCGTAAAGAATTTCGAAGCAGGAGTTTCAACTGGCCCACTGTTAACAGGGATATCTTTGTTCTTAACTTCCTTAATGGTTTATATTAAAATGCAATCTAACATCTTTTTCACTGATATAGGGTTCCCGTTTTTTGATATACTCATATTCTGGTAATCGAGCCATGATATTTCGTAGAATACAAAAGAGAACAGGATGTATCGTTCTATCATGTTCGCTGTTCATGACCATGCTTTTCGTCCTTAACCATTCTAGGATTGGCTCTTCATATCTATGAATCTCTGACCTTGCAAGATCAAATGGCATTTCAGATAAGCATAACCAATAATACCATTTACTAAACCACGGCCGTTTCTTCTCCCCTACATGGTTTTGATAATTATCAATCCTACTTCGAATCCATTCAGTCTCCGTCGGTGCAACCGAGGCTAGAAAACGAAGTACAACTAAGGAACTATCAAAGCACTCTCCTAGTCCATCATCCTGATATCCAAAGCAGGTAGTTTTTAAGCGCTCCAAGGTCTTTTGAACCATTTCATCCACTGTCATGTCTTCGCTTGAAAGCAGATATAACATCCGAATAATCTCAAGTTCATACATATTTGCTGAAAGAATATGAGTTTTTGGCATCCGATTTAATATGGTTTTATATT
>JAEYWQ010000280.1 GCA_023428885.1 Bacillota bacterium | reverse complement strand
TATATAAAAGGCACTCGATAAATGGCCCCCATTGTCGACCGGATTACTTTCGGATTAAATATATCCACAGAATCCTTACTCATAATTACTCCACTAATCCCTACCCCTTCTGCTGTTCTTATCATGGTTCCTAGATTGCCAGGATCCCTAACATCTTCTAAGACGAGAAGACGTACTCTATCCTTATGAAGCATATCTTTTAACTGATATTGTGGTTTCTTAACGAGCGCAAGAATGCCTTGAGGCGTCATAGTTTCTGAAGCTTCCTTCATCACAGCATCACTCACAATTTCGAAACTACATCCTTTAAAATATCTCTCATCTTGATTGCATTGCTGTATATAATAACTTTCAGAAACAAAAGCCTTCTCCAGATGGACATTTGCCTGATCCCTTGCCTCTTCAAACATTTTCTTTCCTTCAACGACAAATTGTCCCTGTTCATTCCGAACCTTTGCCTGTTTCTGAAGCTTGATTATATTTTTTATCTGACTATTCGCTATACTACTTATCATTGATAATTTCCCCTACTTGTTAGCCAACTTGTTTAAAACTTCATTCTTACCGATAATAACAAGAGTGTCATCTCGCTCAATAGGCATATCAGCATCTGGATTGATATTAAGGCTATCTTTTCTCTTAAGACCAATAACATTGATATCCTTTTTAGCACGTAGATTCAATCCCCGCAGACTGTGGCCAACCCACTCCGGTAATGCATCAATCTCCATCATACTATAATGTGAGGATAATTCAACTGCATCGAAGAAATTACCCATCATTAAGTTATTGGCAATACGAATTCCAGTTTCTTTCTCCGGATATACCACCATATCAGCGCCAACTTTTTTAAGAATCTTGGCATGAAGTTGATTCTGAGCTTTTGCTAGAACGTATGGAACACCCATTTCTTTAATTAGGATAGTTACCATCACACTCGCTTCAAGATTTTCACCAATTGCAACAATTGCTCCATCAAAGTTGCTAATACCAAGATTTGATAGTGCATCTGCATCTGTAACATCTGCACGTACTGCATAAGTAACATAGTCAGCTATCTCATGTATTTTTTCTTCGTCATCATCAACCGCCATAACTTCACAGCCGCCTTCTGCCAAGGTGGTTGCAACACTTAACCCAAATCGTCCTAATCCAAATACTACAAACTCTTTCTTTGCCATAATTAGCCTCCAAATCCTGATTATGAGAGCTGCATTCAAATCAGAATGCAAACCTCAGAGTGAAAGTGTTTTTCTTTCATTCCTACCTTTCGTATATTATCCTACTAATATTTTGCCTTCTGGTAATGAGATTTCACCCTCATGCTTCTTAACATTAAAAGCAAGTGCCATGGTAATTGGACCAATACGTCCAAGATACATTGTCGCTATAATGATAAATTTACCGACAATAGATAAGGTAGTAGTAAAATTACGGGATAAACCAACCGTTCCAATAGCTGAGGTTGTCTCATATAAGGTATCCAGGAAGTCACTATTCTCTACCGCTGCCAAGATCACAGTCATCACGCATAATACCATAAAACTTACCACAACTACAGCTAAACCTTTCTTAACATATTGCTCATTTATTGTCCGGCGGAATATATTAACATTCTTCTTACCTTTAATCACAGAAAGAGTGGACACGAAAAGAACAGCAATCGTAACTGTTTTCACACCACCGGCTGCACCCGAAGGTGAACCACCGATAAACATCATGATAATATAAATAAAACTTGAGGATGTCTCAAAATACTGTTGAGGAATTGTAAAATAACCAGCTGTTCTAGTTGTTACCGATTGAAAAGTCGAAGCCATAATCTTTTCACCAAAGGATAACGTTCCAAGAGTGTTAGGATTATTATACTCAATCAGCATGGTAAGAAAAGCACCACCCAGAATTAAAATTAATGTAAAAGATAATACAATCTTGGTGTGAATACTAAGTCTTCGAAAAATGGTATGAAGTTTAATTTCCTTCTTAACTGCACTCTTTATTAGATGTAAAATATCCCACCAAACAGGGAAACCAAGTCCCCCTAAGATAATCAATGCCATGGTAGTAACATTAATTAATACATTATCACGATATGGACCAAAGCTATCTGGTCCAATCAAGTCGATACCTGCATTACAAAAGGCTGATATGGAGTGAAATACTGAATACCATAGCCCACGTATAACACCAAACTGTGGAATGAATTGAAAAGCAAAAGACAAGGTTCCAATGCCTTCTACTATGAGAGTTCCCTTAATAATCTTCTTTGTTAAACGAACAATACCCGAAAGTGTATCTAAGTTATAAGCATCCTGAATAACCATACGATCAGACAGTTTTATACGCTTTCCAAGAATTAAGAATAGAGTGGTGGTAAAGGTTACGATTCCAAGACCGCCAAACTGTATTAAAATTAAGATAACTACATGACCAAATAAACTCCAATGATCTGCTGTAACAACCGTTGTTAGACCCGTTACACAGATCGAGGTTGTAGCTGTAAATAAAGCATCTGGAAATGCTGTTACCTCACCACCTCTTGAAGAAATAGGAAGCATCAGTAATAAACTACCTAGTAAAATAGCACTTAGGAAACCAAATGCAATAATTCTTGTTGTAGAAAATTTAAATAATTTCCGTAACATAACTGCCTCCATCTTTCTACATTCAGCAAAAACAGGCTTGTTAACTTATAAAAAATCTATATATTTCTTCGAATTATGAAATATGTCCAGCCATAATGACTGAACACATTAATTTAACCTGATTAATACTCATCTTGCATGTTGCTCAATTTAGCAGCTTGATCTGCTGCTGTTAAACTATCAATAATTTCTTGTAAATCGCCATTCATAACATCATCCAGACGATGGGTTGTCAATTTAATTCTATGATCAGTACAACGGCCCTGTGGGAAGTTATAGGTACGAATCTTTTCTGAACGATCACCAGTACCAACCTGACTTTTTCTAGCTGCAGCTTCAGCATCGTGAGCTTTTTCTAATTCCATCTCATACAAACGTGCACGCAATACCTTTAATGCTTTATCTCTATTTTTCAACTGAGACTTTTCATCCTGACAGGAGATTACGATACCTGTTGGTATATGAGTTAAACGCACAGCGGAGTCTGTTGTATTAACGCACTGACCACCATTACCTGAGGAACGGAACACATCAAAACGACAGTCGTTCATATTCAACTCAACATCCACTTCCTCAGCTTCTGGCATAATAGCTACGGTTACAGTAGAGGTATGAATTCGACCTCCTGATTCCGTTACCGGAATTCTCTGCACCCGATGAACACCACTCTCATACTTTAATTTCGAGAAGGCTCCCTGGCCATTAATCATGAAAATGACTTCCTTAAAACCACCAATTCCATTCTCGTTCAAGTTCATCATATCAATCTTCCAGCGCATGGTTTCCGCATACTTTGAATACATACGGAATAATTCTGCTGCAAACAATGCTGCTTCATCACCACCTGCACCACCACGAATTTCAACGATAACATTCTTATCATCGTTAGGGTCCTTAGGTAATAATAAGATTTTAAGTTGACCTTCAATTACTTCTAAGGCTTCTTTGCTAGATGATAATTCCTCTTTTGCAAGTTCGCGAAGTTCTTCATCACTTTCTTCCTCTAACATCTGAAGACTCTCTTCAATGTTCTTCTTCGCATTCTTATACTCAAGATATTTTTCTACTATTTCGCTTAAATCATTCTGTTCCTTCATTAACTTACGAAATCTGGTTTGATCATTCGTCACCGTAGGTTCGTTTAATTCATTTTGAATCTCTTGAAAACGAATCAGCAAATCTTCTAATTTATCAAACATGTCTTTCCTCCACGACTACCTATTTCCACTACCTGTGTTACTATATAACATATTGCTATCTAGTAGCTGCTATGCACTGCTATCGACCGATACTTGCACTAACAACACGATCAAGATTGGCATAATCTTTTGTTATCTTTATATTATAATACCCATTTTCGCTCAGAAGTTGAAAGACTGATTCCGCTTGGTCACAGCCAATCTCAAACATCACTCTTCCTTGATCGCTCAAATAGTGTTTAGCTTCTCTGGCTAAGATGCGATAAAACTCTAATCCATCTTCCTCGCCATCCAGTGCTAATATTGGCTCAAACTGTCTAACCTCTGGCATCAAAGTTTTGATTTCTTCCCTCTTAATATAAGGAGGATTTGAAACAATAATATCATAGGTTTGCGATACCTGTTCAAACATATTACTTTCTATAAACTCAACTACAGCATGATTTAAGTTAGCATTTTTTCTTGCTACTTCAAGCGCAGATGTTGAAATATCTACTGCTGTAACGCTCTTAGGTTCTCCTAACTTAGCTAAACTGATTGCAATACAACCAGAACCCGTGCATATATCTAGGATACTTTTTCCTTTACTCTCAGCTATAGTAAGCTCTACAAGAATCTCTGTGTCCTGTCGAGGTATCAATACATTCTGATTCACCACAAAAGTAAGTCCCATGAATTCCTGTTGCCCTATAATATATTGTAATGGCTCACGTTCCATACGACGGGCTAGAAGTTGTTGATACATCGAATCTATTTGCTCTGGTATGAATTCCTTTTTTCTAAGAAGATAATCTGCCTTGGACATTCCAATAAGATAGGATAAAAGATACCAGGCATCTAAATCTGCATTCTCAACGTTTTTACTCTGAAGTTTTTGTATGGCAATATTCAAAGCCTCTTCATATGATGTCATATTAATAACCATGCCTTTCTATAACCTAACACCTTATTCTTGAAGGCTACTTTTCCTCTTTATCAAAGGATATATAACGATCCAATGCCTTCAAAATGACATCATCTTCTTCATCATTTGGCTCTAAGGAGGCAGCTATTTCAGTGGAACTTAATTTAACTTCAAGATTACGTGGTTTCACCTTTTCTTTTAGTTGATTTTGCTTTTCCCTAAGCGCTAACTCCTGTTCATCATATAGATTTTTATCTAAGCTTGCTAACTCATCTACAGCGGTTAGTTCCTGTGTAGCTTCAGAAATAGTCAAGCTCTCATCTTTTATGGACTCTTCTTTCACAGTACTATTACTAGTGGATTTCCTATTACGATTGGAAGGTACTTTTACAGGATTCATAGGTTCATTGTTCTTACTATCCTTGTTCAGAATATCTGTACTAGTATTTTCTCCGTTCGTTTTCTGTTTGTTAGCCTTTTCTTTGCTATTATTTTCTTTGCTATTATTTTCTTTGCTATTCTTTCCTTTTTTTGTCTGGGCTTCGCTGGACTTATTTTCTTGGGAATTGCTCTTTTTACTTTGGCTCTGAGACTTATCCCCTGTAGTTTTTTCCTTCTTGGTCTGGTTTGCTGCATGTTTCTTACTTCGACCACCTGCTTTATTTTCAGCTAGGTAAGCCTTCCAGTCAAATACTGCCTCAACTGATTGAATTGCAACTTCGATCATAGAATCATCAGGTTCTTTCGTTGTAAGTCCTTGCATCCACATACCAGGAGCACTGATAATACGGATAACAATATGATTACTTCTTCCTGCTAAACGTATCACCTCATAGGATACTCCAGCAACAACTGGTATTAGTAGAATACGGAGCACATATCTTAACCATATGCTATCCACATGTATAAACATGAAGAATATAATACTAATTAACATAACGAAAAGCATGAAACTAGTACCGCAGCGCTTATGTTCTTTTGATTGTCGACGAACGTTATCTACCGTCAAGTCATATCCTTGTTCAATACAATTAATCGTCTTATGTTCTGCACCATGATATTGAAAAAATCGCTTGATGTCATTCATCTGAGAAATAGCTACTACATAACCTACAAAAAGACCAACACGAATGATACCCTCAATAATCGATAAAACAATTTGAGAATCAATCTTTTTACTTACTAAGCCGGAAAGAAAGAACGGCAATATAATAAAGATACCAACTGCCAATACGATGGATAAAAAGAATGTTATAAATGTAAAGAAACTATCACTACCCTTTTTACCTTCTGTTTTCTTTTCCTTCTTCTCTTTATCTTCCTCTTCCTCAAAAAAGCTCGAAGAAAATGTAAGAGCCTTAACGCCTATAATCATGGAATCTGCAAATGCAACAACACCTCTTAAGATCGGCATCTTAAAGATGTCATACTTATCGCTTATTCCCTTATATTCGCTAATCTCAACTGCAATTTCCTTGTCAGGTTTGCGAACTGCAATTGCATACTTCTCTTTGTTCTTCATCATAACGCCTTCAAGAACAGCTTGGCCACCAATTCCGGATGATCTCATCTTAACCTCCTGCGCCTAATCCCTTATCGCTCATGCGATTCCCCATAACAAAACACCATGTAACAAAAATCATTGAAGTTTTTACACAAATTTACAATTTAAAAATAGGTTGAGATTCAACAAACCTCAACCTGATTTTATCGTCTTATTATACTTAAACTAGTTGTTACCTAAACCATACTTACGATTGAACTTATCAATCGCTCCACGAGCTGCAGCAGCTTTTTGCTGACCTGTGTAGAATGAATGGCACTTAGAGCAAACTTCTACATGGATCTCTGGTTTTGTAGAACCAGTTACAAACTCGTTTCCACAGTTACAAGTAACCTTCGCCTGAAAGTATTTTGGTTGAATTGCTTCTTGCATTATTTTCACCTCTCTATGTCAGATTCCTATGATAGTTTCTCCTACATAGAGGAGAATACTTGTTCATTCAAATAAACAGCTTTCTCATTATAGCATACACCTTCTAAAAAAGCAATACCTATAACTATAATTTAGTCTTTTTTATCATTTCTACAAACTCATTGTTTGATTTTGTAGTAACAAATAATTGAACGATTCTTTCAATGGCATCCTCTGATTTTAATCCGTTTAATGCCTTTCTCATCAGATAGTTTGCTTCCAGTTCTACCGGAGTTAACAATAAATCATCACGTCTTGTGCTAGACTTCGGTAAATCTATGGCCGGGAAGATTCTCTTCTCAGATAAGCTTCGATCAAGTACTAGTTCCATGTTACCAGTACCTTTAAATTCTTCGAATACTACATCATCCATTCTACTTCCTGTTTCCACAAGCGCTGTAGCTAGGATTGTTAAGCTTCCACCTTCTCTCATATTTCTTGCAGCTCCAAAGAATTTCTTTGGCATATGAAGAGCTGCAGGATCCAGACCACCTGACAAGGTACGTCCAGAAGATTGACAAGTCAGGTTATAGGCACGTGCTAATCTTGTAATGCTGTCTAACAGAATTACCACATCCTTCTTGTGTTCTACCAAACGCTTTGCACGTTCAATAACCATCTCTGATACACGTTTATGATTTTCAGGAAGTTCATCGAAGGTAGAATATATTACTTCCACATTACCACCTTCTATGGATTCTTTCATATCCGTTACTTCCTCTGGCCGTTCGTCAATTAAAAGTACTATCAGATGCATGTCCGAATGATTCTTTGTAATAGCCTTTGCTACCTGTTTTAATAATGTAGTCTTTCCGGCTTTTGGCTGGGATACAATCATACCTCGCTGCCCCTTACCAATTGGACAGATTAAGTCCACCATTCTCATAGCGGGACCGCAACCTACCGTTTCAAGATGAATTCGCTCATTAGGATATATTGGGGTTAGGTCTTCAAAGCGCTTTCTCTTAGTCGCTTCTGACGGATGTAAACCATTGATGCTTTTCACATAAAGAAGTGCACTAAATTTTTCATTTTGATTCTTTACACGTGTGTTACCAACGAGAATGTCTCCTGTCTTAAGATTAAAACGGCGAATCTGTGCAGGTGATACATAAACATCGTTTTCACCTGGTAAGAAGTTATCACAACGAATAAATCCATATCCATCGCTCAAAACCTCAAGTATCCCTCGCTTAGTCTCCCCACTGTCTAGCTGTTCGTACTCGCTAGGTATCGTTGCCATATCAGATTTAACAGCTTCTACTTTACTTGTAGTAATTTTGGCTGTCTCGCTATTCTCAATGCAGGCATGTTCAATATTTTCTACCTTATTATTATCACTTCTTTTATATTCATTCCTATTATTATCTGTTCTTTGCTGGAAGCTTCCACTCGTTGGGCTCGTGGCAGGACGTCTCATCATCGGTTGGCTAGGTCGCTGCTGGGTCTGCTGCCTTGTCCTTATATCCTTTTGCTGTGCTTCTCTTGTTGTTGTAGTTTCTTTATCATCACTTAATCTATTTTGGATACTGTTGCTGTTGTTTTCACTACTTAATTTACTTAGATTACCGTTACTGTTGTTTTCACTACTTAATTTACTTTGATTACCGTTATTGTTGTTTTCACTATTTAGTTTAATTTGATTACTGTTATTGTTGTTTTCATTACTAAATTTATTAAGATTATTATTGTTTTCATTACTTAGGTTTGAATCTTTGACTACAGGTGTTTCCTCCTTCGTTTCTGACTCCTCTGTTTTCCTTGCTAGGTTTTCTGATTGCTCTGCCATCTTGATCGCATCAATCAGCTCCTGCTTTCTTAACGCTGAAACTCCTTTTATCCCCTGCGCTTTTGCTAACTCACGAAGGGCTGGTAATGGCAGGCTTTCATAATTATTGCTCATTCCATTTACTCCTTTGATATTCATGTTGTAATTTAATGGGTTTTTAAAGATAAGAATTAGATCATTGTGATTTAGTTATTACTATTAAGCTTTTAGAATCGTTAGGCCTTTAAACAATTTCCGTGAACTTCAAACGTCAAAGCGCTCTATTCCATAGAAGTATTGATCATTATGTTTACACTCAAGCAATATTACTCTTTATTATAAACACTTTCATGCTTATGTCAAGACGTGTCAATACTGACATATCTTAGAACTTATAAATATACCCCTTTACGCTTAGATGTCTCCTTCACTCCTCTTGCTTTTCCTTGTTTTAAGTGTTATGATAACTAAGATTATAAAGTTGAGTGATTTACAGGAGGATGCGTCATGACATTGAACGACAAAGCATTACAGCTTCACGAAGAATGGAAAGGTAAATTGTATACAACTTCTAAATGCCAAGTAAAATCAAGAGAAGATCTTTCATTAGCTTATACTCCAGGGGTAGCTGAACCTTGTAAAGAAATAGTGAAAGATCCTGATGCTGCTTATAAATATACAATCAAAGCTAATACAGTAGCCGTAATTAGTGATGGTAGCGCAGTGTTAGGTCTTGGTAATATTGGTGCAAAGGCTGCTATGCCTGTCATGGAAGGAAAGTGCGTATTGTTCAAAGAATTTGGCAATGTGAATGCTTTCCCTCTTTGTCTTGATACTCAGGATACTGAAGAAATTATTCGAACTATCGTGGCAATTGCTCCCGCCTTTGGTGGAATTAACTTAGAAGACATCTCGGCTCCAAGATGTTTTGAGATTGAGGCTAGATTAAAGGAATTATTAGATATTCCAGTGTTTCATGATGATCAGCATGGTACTGCAATCGTTGTTCTTGCTGGAGTTATCAATGCCCTAAGAGTTACAGATAAGAAAAAGGAAGATTGTAAGATCGTGATCAATGGTGCAGGCTCTGCAGGCATTGCAATCGCTAAACTACTCTTGACCTATGGTTTTCAACATCTTACCCTTTGTGATAAAGTTGGTATTCTTTCCAAGCAAACTAAAGATTTAAACTGGATGCAGGCTCAGATGATGGAGCTTACAAATCTGTCAGGACAAACTGGTTCACTTGCTGATGCATTAAGAGGAGCTGATATCTTTGTTGGTGTATCTGCACCGAATATTGTCACGCAGGAGATGGTAGCCTCCATGAACAAAGACGCTATACTATTTGCTATGGCTAATCCAGTTCCTGAAATTATGCCAGACCTAGCAAAAGCAGCTGGGGCCAAAGTAGTTGGTACAGGTCGCAGTGATTTTCCTAACCAAGTAAATAATGTAATTGCTTTCCCTGGAATCTTTAAAGGGGCCCTAGAAGGACGTGCACAACAAATTACAGAAGAAATGAAGCTTGCTGCTGCAGTCGCAATAGCAAATTTGGTGAGTGATGAAGAATTGAATGAAGATTTCATTATGCCAGAAGCATTTGATAGCCGTGTATGTGAAGTGGTTAGCAATGCAGTGAAAGCTCATATAAAGAAATAAGGAAATTATCATGGTATCGAATCAAATACACCGCTTTTATTCACTGGATACTTATCTAAAGAATACCTTCCATGAAAAAATATATAAGCTTTCCTTAAATGCGGGCATGACCTGTCCCAATCGCGACGGTTTGATAGGAACTGGTGGCTGTATCTTTTGTTCTGAAGGTGGTTCCGGTGATTTTGCAGCTAGTAATGCCTTAAGTATTACTGAACAAATCGAAAGTGCTAAGGCTTTAGTTAATAAGAAATCCTTATGCAAACACTATATTGCATATTTTCAGGCATATACGAACACTTATGCGCCTTATAACTATCTAAAGCGCGTCTATCTGGAAGCTCTTGCACATCCAGATATTGTAGCTCTCTCCATTGCAACCAGGCCTGATTGCCTTCCTCCTGAGGTGATTGAACTTCTTGCGGAATGTAATAAGATAAAGCCTGTCTTCATTGAACTTGGTCTACAAACATGTCACGATAATACTGCAGAAGCAATCAACCGAGGTTATTCTCTTCTTGTCTTTGAACAGGCTGTGGCACAATTGAATCAAGAGAAGCTTCCAATTGTTGTCCATGTGATCCTAGGTCTTCCCAAAGAAAACAAGGTGCACATCCTTCAAACTATAGACTATCTTAATAC
>JAEYWQ010000276.1 GCA_023428885.1 Bacillota bacterium | reverse complement strand
AAGAATTTAACCTAAGAATCGAATTCATCAATTAGAACTTGGTTCATCCCACCAATGTTGATCAGGTTGCAATCACCATAAGGGATGGCAAAATCAGCAGTGAACGAGTTTTAAAAGAAAAAAACTCTGACTTAGGAAGCCAGAGTATATCCTGGCACGAAGAAGAGGAAACTCAAGATGAGTTTGCAATCATTGATCGTGCAGGACGCGTTCAAATACCAAAACAATATCTAGAAGCTAACGGCCTATCCAGTAATAAAGTTAAGATTGAATTCACAGAGGGTAGTATCCTTATAAAAAAGGAATAAACTCAGCCGATAGCCTTTATTACTGAATATAGAAAATCAATAAAGAGAATACTTGCAAATGAAGAAGATAGTATAATCTTCGTATGTCTTGTAATCTTATCAGTTCTTTTCTTAACAAACGGATGTACATAATTGATTAATAAAACCCCAAGGACACCAAATAAGAGAGCGGCCAATAAACAGATTCGTCCGTTTAATTGAAAGTAGTAGTTGGTATAGTCCCACCAGGTCTTGTGGAAGATGACCTCTAAAATATAGGAGGTTGCGTATTCTAAGGCGGTGGTTACGATTAAGCTAAGCAAAAACTGTTGCAATCTGGTCATTCGTCTATGAAGTAAAATGATAACGAATAAAGCTCCAAATCCATAGATAGGTAAGTAAGGCCCATAGAAGAAACCACGTTCTACGAAATACCCTGATTGTATGGAGCAGAATATGGTCTCATATATCCAACCATATATACTATAGATAAAAAACCATAGAACTAAATCATAAAGTACCATAATTTCATTTCCCCTTTGAATGAAAGTTAACAAGTATCCTTTATTTTCCATTACTATATTATAATCTTGATTTCCTTAAGTGTCCATAAATCCAATGAAACTCTAATGTTTTTCTAAGAAAAGAAAGTAATTCAGTATAAAATGTTGAAATATCTGAGACATACTGAGAGAAAAGAGGAGATTTGATGAAAAAAGTAATCATTAAAAGGCTATGTTTCCTGTGTTTATGCGACCACTATGTTATTAGAGAATGAAAAGCTTGGTGACATTGAAACAATTAGTATTACATTCGATTACAATATGGGTTCTTATTGCGAAAATTAGAAAAATGTGCCATAATTTATTAAAGCAATCTGTTAAAGCGTCAAATTATAAGAACGAATGGAAAGGATGTTAATTCACATGTCAGAAAGAGCTATCATGTTAGGCAATGAGGCAATTGCCAGAGGTGCTTATGAAGCTGGAGTTAAGGTATCTGCAGCTTATCCAGGGACACCTAGTACCGAAATTAGTGAGAATATCGTTAAGTATCATGAAATATACAGCGAGTGGTCACCGAATGAGAAAGTAGCCATGGAAGTAGCAATTGGAGCATCGATTGCTGGAGTAAGGGCAATGGCTTCGATGAAGCATGTTGGCGTTAATGTAGCAGCAGATCCATTATTTACGATCTCCTATGCAGGTGTTAATGGTGGTTTGGTTTTAGTTGCAGCGGATGATCCAGGTCTATATTCCTCACAGAATGAACAGGATACTAGAATGGTAGCACGTGCTGCACAGGTTCCAGTGCTTGAGCCTTCCGACAGTCAAGAAGCTAAGGAGTACTTAAAATTTGCATTTGAATTGAGTGAAACCTATGATACACCTGTTATCTTAAGAATTACTACCAGATTGGCTCATTCTCAGGGAATGGTTACCTTAGAGGAGAGACATGAAGTAGAAGATAAAGTATATGTTAGGAATCCACAAAAAACTGTTATGATGCCTGGGAATGCAAAACTTCGTCATCTTGTTGTAGAAGAACGAACAAATCGAATGATTGAAGATAGCTGTACATTTCCAATTAACAAGGTGGAATATAATGACTTAAAAATAGGTATCATTTCAAGTGGTATTCCTTATCAATATGTAAAGGAAGCAATGCCTAATGCATCGGTATTAAAACTTGGTATTGTGAATCCATTACCACGAAAACTGATTGAAGAATTTGCTTCCAAAGTGGAAACCTTGTACATAATCGAAGAATTAGATCCAGTGATTGAAGAACAAGTGAAATCCTGGGGAATTAAAGCAATCGGCAAAGAGATTCTCACCGTACAGGGAGAGTATAGTGCCAATTTAATAAAAGAAGTAATCTTAGGTCAGAAGTTAGAGATTGATCCTGCAGCACTAGTGCCTAATCGGCCTCCAATATTATGTCCAGGATGTCCACATCGAAGTGTTTATTCTGTGCTAAAGAAGCTAAACATACATGCAGCAGGTGATATTGGCTGTTACACCTTGGGAGCAGTTGCACCTCTTGGCGTGGTCGACACTACCATATGCATGGGAGCTAGTATCAGCTCACTTCATGGCATGGAAAAAGCGAAAGGCAAGGATTACATTAAGAACTGGGTTGCAGTCATCGGGGACTCCACCTTTATGCATACAGGGATAAACTCTCTCATAAATATGGTATACAATAAAGGGACAGGAACCGTAATGATACTGGACAATTCCACTACAGGTATGACGGGCCATCAAGACCATGCTGCCACTGGTAAAACCTTAATGGGTGAAGATACCTATTCAATCGACATATCAAGGCTATGTCGATCCTTAGGAATACATAATGTGATTGAAGTTAATGCTTTTGATCGTGAGTTATTAGAAAAGATTGTGAAAGAAGAAACAGCGAAAGATGAAATCTCAGTTATCATAACAAAAGCTCCTTGCGTGTTACTTAGCAAAGCACCAATCAAAGAACAGTGTTTCGTGGATTCTGTAAAATGTAAAATGTGTACGATGTGCTTAAAGCCAGGATGTCCAGCAATGACAAAGTCCAAGGAAGGATATGTAGTAATCAACGATACTATGTGTACTGGCTGTGATCTTTGTCGTAAGCAATGTAAGATTGGTGCAATAAGTCGTGTGATGAAATAGGAGGAGATAAGATACTATGACAACTAAGAATATAATGATTGTAGGTGTTGGTGGACAGGGAACCTTACTCACTAGCAGAATTCTAGGTGGTATAGCAATTCATGCAGGTTTCGATGTTAAGTTATCAGAAGTTCATGGTATGGCACAAAGAGGAGGTAGTGTTGTTACCTATGTAAGATATGGTGAGTATGTAACAGAGCCAATTGTTGAGGAAGGTCAAGCAGATCTTATCATTGCCTTTGAGCGTTTAGAGGCATTACGTTATGCACATTTTCTAAGAAAAGATGGAGTTATGATTGTAAATGACCAAAGAATTGATCCCATGCCAGTGGTGATTGGTGCTGCAAGCTATCCGGAAGGAATTATTGAGACACTTGCTGCGAAACATAAGATTCTAACCTTAGATGCCATGCAGGAAGCAAAGAAATTAGGAAATCCAAAGGTGTTTAATATTATTGTTTTAGGTGTCGCAGCGACTCACATGGATTTTAGTAAAGAGACTTGGATTGAAGTGATTGAAAAGACTGTACCAGCAAAGACAATTGAGATTAATAAGAAAGCGTTTGAAGTGGGATTTGACATGCATCGTTATTAGTAAAAATATGAAGATGCATATTTTTGTAAATCTTAAGAAGCAGAAAGGTAAGGTGAATGTAATGCAGCAACTATCTGTATTTATAGAAAACAGAATTGGCAGTTTATCAAAGGTTACCCATGCTATCTCAGAGAATGGTATTAATCTTAGAGCAGTTTCAGCCTTTGACACACCAGATTATTGTGTGTTAAGACTGGTTGTGGATCAAGCAGAACTCGCAAAGAGTATACTGATTGAAAAAGGATTTGCGGTGAAAATCGCTGACGTATTGGCAATTGAACTTCAGGATAAACCAGGAGAACTAGACCATGTACTTGAACTTCTTGCAGATTATGAATTGAGTATTAACTACATCTATTCTTGTGTGTTACGAGGTGATAAATCACCACTCATGGTAATGAATGTTAGTGATATGCATAAAGCAGAACATGTTTTGGAATTGAATGGAATCACTATATCAGAATAAGTAGTAATGACACCGTGGCTCAATTTACATGGATAAATAGTGCAATAATGAATACAGGGGGGGGACGTTACATGATTTGGAACGAATCGAAAGAGTGCATGAGTCGTGATGAAATGACAAATCTTCAAAGCAAGCGGCTCGTAAAAATGGTGGACAGAGTATATCATAATGTTGAGTTTTATCGCAAAAAAATGCAAACCATGGGGATTGAACCAGGGGATATTCGAGGGATCGAAGACTTGAATAAGCTGCCATTTACCACGAAGAATGATCTTAGAGATAATTATCCATTTGGCTTATTTGCAATACCTGAATCAGAAATCGTTAGAATCCATGCTTCTTCTGGTACTACAGGTAAGGCTACTGTGGTTGGCTATTCCAGAAGAGACATTGAGAATTGGCAGGAATGCGTGGCAAGAGTTCTGGCCATGGTGGGGTTAGGTAAGAAGGATAAGATTCAAGTATCCTATGGTTACGGATTATTTACCGGAGGTTTGGGCTTACACTATGGTGCAGAAGAATTAGGTGCTACAGTAATTCCCATGTCTTCTGGAAATACAAAAAAGCAAATAACAATGATGGAGGATTTAGGTTGCACTGCAATTGCATGTACTCCTTCCTATCTATTACATATTATCGAGACCTTAGAGGAAACTGGGACGATAGACAGAATTAAGTTAAAGGTAGCTATCTGTGGTGCTGAGCCTTGGACTGAGAATATGAGAAAAGAAATTGAAACACGGCTTCATATCAATGCTCATGACATCTATGGTTTGAGTGAAATCCTGGGTCCAGGAGTTGCAGCAGATTGTCAATGTCATGCAGGGCTTCATGTGTATGAGGATCATTTCTTACCAGAGATCCTTAATCCAGATACCTTAGAGCCTTGTAAACCAGGGGAAGTTGGTGAGTTGGCATTTACTACATTGACCAAAGAAGCACTTCCATTGTTCCGTTACCGTACCAAGGATTTAACTAGTATCACCTATGATAAATGCGAGTGCCAGAGAACTTTGGCAAGAATCTCTCGCTTTAAGGGACGCTCCGATGATATGTTAATTATTCGTGGTGTAAATGTATTTCCATCTCAGGTGGAAACAGCTTTACTTGAAATTGCAGAAACCAGCCCTCATTATCTTATGATCGTGGATCGTGTAAATCATCAAGATACATTAGAAGTATTAGTAGAGGTAGAAGAGAGATTCTTCTCGGATGAAATTCGTGCCTTAGAACAGTTAACAGCAAAGATTGCCCATGTACTTCAGCAAGCGCTAGGCTTAGCTGTTAAGGTGAAGCTTGTGGAACCAAAAACCATTGAACGAAGCGAAGGTAAAGCAAAACGTGTCATTGATAAGCGTAAGCTTGTCTAAGAGGAGGTAGTCTATGGTAATTAAGCAATTGTCAGTATTTATTGAAAATCGTGCTGGAAGATTAGAGCAGGTCACAGAGACGTTAAAAGAGCATGGTATTAATATAACATCCTTAAGTCTAGCAGATACCATGGAGTATGGTATGCTTCGCATGATTGTTTCAGATCCTGTCAAAGGTAAGAAGGTTTTAAAAGAGGCTGGATTTTCAGCTATGTTAACCGACGTAATTGCAGTAAAGCTACCACATAAGATTGGTATGCTTCATGAGTTACTAAAGACCTTAACAATGGTTAACATCGAGTATATGTATGCACTTGCAACAAATGAAAACGCAGCAATGATTTTAAAAATATCCAATATTGAAGCTGCACAAGAAGCTCTATTAGAAAATGGTTTTGAGTTACTCAATGAAGAACTTGCCTATACCATCAATGGGTAGGGGATTAGAGGATTGAAAAAGGCTAGGTTGTGAAAGTACAAATCTGTTTTATGATATAACACAAATCTCGAGATAATAAGAACATCTAATACATTTTCATAGGCGCATTCGTTCTTTTGCTTTGTTTCAATACCTATGAACGCTTTAAGGGCTTTTACCCTCACATCATGGGCATATATACTTGTACTAATTTAGGTTAAGATTTTTTAGTACTCTTTGTGTTGGGGGAATAGGAAAAAGCTTGACAGATGTTTAGAACGTTTATATTATGCTAATATGGGTAACATTTAATATGTTCTAAGTTGTTTTAAGCGCAGAGTGGATATGAGTGTTACAGTACTGGATGACATATCACTGTGAAGACAAGAATGTTATACTTAGGATAAATGAAGAGAGTAGGTTGATAACTTGAAAAAGAAAGACTTTATATTAATAGTTGCTTTGATCATTCTTTCGGTGGGAGCTTTAGTTGCCTATCGTTTTATAACAAAACCATCGGATGCAAGTAAAACAGAGATTGTTGTAACTGTTCATGGACAAGAGTATGGAAGATATTCAATCAATACTGACCAAACGATAGTGATACCTGCGGATCTAGGGTCGAATACACTTGTGATTGAGAATAAGAAAGCGAAGATGATTAGCGCTGATTGTCCGGATCAAGTATGTGTGAATCATAGTGCAATCTCATATAATCATGATCAGATTGTCTGTTTACCGAATGAGATCATTGTAGAGGTTGAAGGTGGAGTTGCCTCTGAAACTGATGTAATAGCAAGATAATTGAGAAAAGACCGTTGCAAATTGATGCAAGGGTCTTTTTTAAAGTATAATTAATGAACTCTTTTTAAGTAAGGATATGGATCTACATTCTTGCCATTGATAACTAAACTAAAGTGTAAATGTGGACCTGTGGAAATTCCAGTGGAACCTACTTTGGAAATTGCCTCGCCTTGATCTACATATTGTCCTGTAGATACAAGTATCTTTGAATTATGAAGATATCTTGATATTACACCATTTCCATGGTCAATCTCTACATAATAACCACCGCTGTGGCTATAACCAGTATCGATAACTTTACCAGCAAGTACAGAGACTACGGTAGAACCTTTAGCACCACCGATATCCAAGCCTTGATGGAAAGTGCTTGCACCTCTTGTTGGTGCTACACGATATCCATAATAACAATAGATATTATGATCAGAAGGAAGAGGCCATACCATGCAGTTAATATCAGTTTTAACCTCATCCAAGGTTTTTGCATATTTAAAATCATATACATAGTCTACATAATTCTTAGAGACATAGGCTTCTTTAGAGGAGGATGGATTAATTACAGCAACCCACTCATCTTGGATATCAACAATCTCTAATTTATCACCAAGTGCAGTCTTTCCTACAATATCATAATTTTCTCCAGGGCCAGACCGTATGTTTAGTGTTTCGCAAGTAGCTTTTGCATATTTTTTATAGGTTTTTTCAGCAAGTGTAATTGCCTTCTCTCCTGTATATAAAAATTCGGTTTTAACAAAACCTGATACTTTGTTCGAAGAAATCTTAGCCCATTCACCCATTGTCTCTTCAATTGTTACAACTCCAGCACGAAACAGTCGGCCTACCACTTCTGAATCAGTAGAAGTGCTGGAACGAATGTTAACATAGTCGTTTACATTCGCTAAACCGAGGTTTTGGAATAAGAGGGATCTATTGTCTTTGGCAATTAGCTTTTCTCCATCAACAAAGATTGTAGTTGATACGTTGTTAATTGAGATACCAGTCTCTGATAGTATACTTTCATAATAATTGTTTAGCAGTTTTGACATTCCACCGATGCTATTCTCACTAACATTTACTTCATAAGATGTAGGTTCTTGGTTTCTAATGCTGTCAGCGTTTACTTCTGTCATGTTAGAATTCCATAGAAATAAAGTAGTTAGTAATGTTGCAGCTTGTGCGACTACCTTTCCTTTCATGATGACCTCCATGCTGATATCCCATCAGTTAATTTTACTAAAGACAACTGTGGAAAATAGACTTTGTGTTGTTATCTTTAATAGTAAATATTACATAAGTATTACATAACAACAGTGAAATTATATCAAAAGTATTAAATATTGTCAATAGTATGTTACTAATGTCAACAAGAAACAGAGAAGATTTGACAAAGCTTAACGTCTAGTAATACAAGGTTAATTTAGCACCCCTAACCCATGATGGGAATATGATATATTAATGTTAGATAAGGAGAAAACAATGGACCTGGCTGCTAGGACCATTAATCTAAGTTATGCAAGAGAAAAAAATATAATAGGTACTGGGATAACAGTAGCAATTGCAGATACTGGTATATGCGCTCATCCAGATTTTTTTCGCTATTCAAATAGATCCGTTTTTTTTAAGGATTTTATATATCAAAGAACAAAGTATTATGACGATTGTGGGCATGGAAGTCATGTGGCTGGCATCATCGGCGGTAGCGGCGTGGCATCTGATGGTCGCTATCGTGGTGTTGCACCTGGTTGTAACCTGTTAGCATGTAAAACATTAAATTACAAAGGAGATGGGGATATTCAAGATGTATTAAATGCACTTGAATGGATATTAGAGAATATGAAAAGGTATGGTATTAGAATTGTTAATTTATCATTTGGCATGGGAAATAAAGAAATAACGAAAAAAGGTTTAAAACTTATTAAAGCAGTTGAGGATGTGTGGGATAGCGGAATTGTCGTGGTGGCGGCTGCAGGTAATGGCGGGCCAGATTTTGGAACAGTGGCAATTCCAGGTTGTAGTAAAAAGATAATAACAGTCGGAGCTTCTGATGACCACATAGAAGTGAATCTTATGGGGCATAAGACGAAGGACTATTCTGGACGTGGACCAACGTTTGAGTGTATCAGTAAGCCTGATATTGTAGCACCAGGAGGGAATATTATGAGCTGTGCACTTGCGAAAGCTTATGGGAACGATATCATCCATGGTGTGATAGCAAATCGTTGGGGACCATTACCTCGTATGAGTCGCGATACCTATCATCACTTATATACAGAAAAAAGTGGTACCAGTATGGCAACTCCAATTGTATCAGGTGCAATTGCTTTATTGTTATCTAAATATCCTGATATGAAACCAAAAGATGTTAAAATAAAAATACGTGATACAGCACAGGAC
>JAEYWQ010000146.1 GCA_023428885.1 Bacillota bacterium | reverse complement strand
ATGGTATTAACCATCACATCCTCATCTTTTAGTGCACTAATGATATCAGCTTTGTTCATTGGAATGTGTAATGTCGCGACATTATACATGTACTTTTTGAATGTCGGCACCTTATCCCACAAATTCTTTATATTTTGACTAATACCTGTACTGTTCACTATATCTTTTCTTTCTGAATAATCAGGATAAATCACAATTACTGGAAGTTTCTGATTATTCATTCCGTACTCAAGCTCCTCTTTAAGAGCTTTGCTTTCATATGTAATTTGACTTAAGAAGAGCACAATATTCTTTGAACCACGTATCCTCTCTCTAAGTCGATTGCACAGTGTTTCCCAACTACTGTCATCCCGAACATTGTAGTTTTTATTATGTGAATCGATAAATGGAAATGACACATCTTGTCCTTTCCACATTCTCAAAGTGTTGTAGTAACAGAAGTCATGAGCAATATTTGCTCCGAGATTTGTCTCCTTAAATGGTTCCTTTACATAAAATGCAGTATAGTTTCCGGTACGATTCATAAGTTGCCTCCTTATCATATTTCATAATAATTTGTTATAATTGATAGTATAAAAGATTAATACGAACTTATCTTTTCTAGATTGTAGAGATTAATTTCATTTATCCTATTATAAATCACAATTTTAATTGGGGCATTTATTTGAACATTACTGGTTCTAAGTGTACAAAGCATACATTTTAACAAATAAAAGGATGATGGTTTCTCAGAAATTCTATTGAAACGAGTAATACCATCTCCTATGATTGGTAATACAATTGGCTTTCCTGAGTACACCCGCCCAATCTCTGTCCACATTTTCCTTAATATATTTTCATAGTTTAGACTATCAATATGCGCTTCATTATCTTTATTTAGATGAGTCCAAACTAATAATATGTAATCTTTATATGTCTTAACATTTCCTAGTTGATGTTTTCGCTTGTCTTTATCAATAGCTGCTTCAAAAGCCTCAATTTCACCACTATCCCGAAGATGCTTAAGTAACTTACCATGAAGTGATGAGTGTGCGATTATCATGTCATCTTCTGAAGTACTAAATGTGTCATCAACTCCAATAACTTTCCATCCATCTTCTTTAAATATATCACCTTGACAAACTGTAACCTTTATTCCTCTAATCCTTAGAGTAATACTGCTTTTAACATTCCACCATTTCGAAATAACAGCAATCAAATACGAAAGTATAACAATAAATATAGTTGCAAAAATAACTTTCCCTGTATTTTTAAACACACTACTTAATGTAATTCCTAAAACCCCAAAAATAGCAGAAACAACACCGAAGATAGCAAAGCCTAATGATATGCTATCCTTCCAAAGCCTACTACTTTTAAATTGAAACAATAGCTTTTGTTTTTCCATGTAGAAAAATCCTATCCTTTCTTCTTCACAGCTACTTGTCATATATTTTAATATTATCATATCTGTGGAAATTATTGCATCTCAACAAATCATAAAAAAGTGAACTATTCTTTCTAATCTTTCTAATCTAAGTCTATAAACTATTATATCATATAGCTGTTTTTATTCCTACCATAATTTGTTAAAGAACGTTTATCACCTTTCTTAGCTATAAGTGCTACAATAAGAATGCTCACATTTGATCATTTAAGAATGTACACCCCTAAGTTATAATGAATCCATATGGAGGATTCATTATGATATATTTACAAAAGATAAACACAGATTTACAGATTAAATCTTTAAAGGATTTAGTGAAATTAAAACCTTTATTGGAGGACGGTACATTGAAAATAAATAAAAGTCAAATTGCTCGTGAGCTAGGCAAAGATCGACGTACGATCGATAAATACCTAAATGGTTATGAAAAGCCAAGCACTAGAAATAGAGAGTCTGACCTTGACAATTATTATGAAATAATCAAAGAACTCCTCTCCGATGAAACTCAGCAAATCTTTTATTATAAAAGAGTTCTTTGGCAGTTCTTAAAAGATAATTATAACTTATCTTGCGCACAATCAAGTTTTAGACGTTACATCAGCAAACACCCGGAGTTTCAGCAATACTTTGAAAAAAGGAAAAAACAGTTCCTTAGTAAGAAGTCTCATATGCGTTTTGAAACAGCTCCTGGTAAGCAAGCACAATTAGACTGGAAAGAATCCATGAACTTTACACTTAAGTCTGGAGAAAACGTTGAGATTAACATTTTTGTGCTTCTTCTGGCCTGCTCTCGTTTCCGAGTCTATCGCTTGTCACTGTCTAAAAGCCAAGATGTTCTATTCTCTTTTCTTGATGATGCCTTTCAGACATTCGGAGGTGTTCCAAAAGAATTACTTACAGATAACATGAAGACTGTCATGGATCAAGCCAGAACAGAGTATTCTAAGGGAAAAGTTAATACTCGTTTCTTGCAATTCGCATCTGACTATGGTTTTGATGTAAAACCATGTATTGCTGCTAGGCCACAGACAAAAGCAAAAGTTGAAGCACCAATGAAGCTATTAGACGAGATTTATGCTTACAATGGTATTCTCGATTATAATGAACTAAATCAATTCGTTCAACGACTCAATGATCGAATCAATCACCAGGTACATCCTGGGACAGGGAGAATTCCTGTGATGTATCTACAAAAAGAAAGAGCTCACTTATTGCCTATACCAAAGGAATCAATAAGAAAGCCCTACCAAATTATTACCACTTCACCAAAAGTAAATTCATCAAGTATGATTACTTATCAATCCAATCAGTATTCGGTCCCACCCGAATATATAGGAAAACGAATGAACTTACAAGTGTATGATAATCATTTACATGTGTATTATAACACGACTTTGGTTGCAATACATCCTATAAGTTCAAAAAAGTTAAACTACCTAGAAAAACACTATGTATCTATCAGCAAACTCACGTTTACTAAAAGTAAATGTGATATTGATGCGATAGCGAAAAATAACTTACAACAGATAGGAGCCCTGTTCGAACATGAATAGTACGTATGTACAACTAAAGAAAAACTTAGAATACTTAAAGCTAAAGCAAATGATCAATCATCTTGACGATGTCATAGACTTCGTCAATACCAATGACCTTTCTTTTACAGATGGTCTTGTTAGATTAACATCACATGAGATTGACTTTAAAGAGGCTAACATGATCCGGTCTATGGTTAAGGTAGGGGCATTCCCTCATTATAAAGGATTAAAGGACTTTGACTTTGCATTTCAACCATCAATCAATCAACAACAGATGAAGGATTTTGAGTCACTGCGTTTTCTTGAATCACAAGAAAATATCGTCTTTCTTGGTTCAAGTGGTGTTGGGAAAACGCATCTTGCTGTTTCTATTGGTATTGCTGCAGCGAAGAAACGCTATACCACATACTTTATTAAATGCCATGACCTAATTCAACAGTTAAAGAAAGCCAAGTTAGAAAATCGATTAGAAGCTCGATTAAAGCATTTCAATAAATATAAGTTACTTATTATTGATGAATTAGGTTATCTACCGATTGAAAAAGATGATGCTAAGCTATTTTTCCAACTAATTGATAGACGTTACGAAAAGCGCAGCACAATCCTGACCACAAACATCAACTTTAACTCATGGGATGACATCTTTTATGATCCAGTTATCGCAAATGCAATCCTGGATAGAATCCTTCATCATGCTCACGTGGTAAACATCACAGGGAAATCGTACAGGCTAAAGGCATATATGAGTGAAGATGAAGAATAGCACAAAT